>SKQM01000212.1 GCA_007119005.1 Thioalkalivibrio sp. | reverse complement strand
GGCGCAAAGGTCACCGAGCGCAGCCTTGCCCACGCCCGCGAGATGCTGGAATCGGCCCCGGCGGCGAGTGTCGCCCCGGATCCCTCAGCCGCTGGCGTCGGATCCTGAACCCAGCCGAGGTCCGTTGCAGGAACTCAACTCTCGCGGTGAGGGCAGTCGGGAGTGACGCAATCCCCGTAGATCACCAGCGCGTGGTCCTGGATCTCGAAGCCGTGGCCCCTGGCGATTTCGCGCTGCCTTTGCTCGATGGTCTCGTCCAGGAACTCCTCGACGCGGCCGCACTGGTTGCAGACGATGTGATCGTGGTGCCCGCCCCGGTCCAGCTCGAACACGGCCTGGTTGCCCTCGAAATGCAACCGGGACACGAGACCCGCAGCCTCGAACTGGGTCAGCACACGGTAAACCGTGGCCAGCCCGATCTCCTCGCCCGAATCCAGCAACTCCCGGTAGATCGCCTCGGCCGTGAGGTGGCGGGTCTCGGAATCCTCGAGAATCTGCAGGATCTTCATACGCGGAAGCGTGACCTTGAGCCCCGCTTTCTTCAGGTTGTGCGTTTCCACTCGACCCCCTCTCGCCACCCCGGTCAGGCGCTGCCGCCACCAGAGTCATTGCTGTAAGATTGACGGCACCAACATCCCGGATCATGGGACACGCCCGACCGATGTTCAAGATTCTCATTTCTATTGCGGCCATCGCAACCCTGCTGAGCGCCTGCAGCGGCGTCCCCAGTTTTCGCCTCGACGTGCAGCAGGGCAATGCGATCGAAGACGAAAAGGTGGCCCAGCTGCGCGAGGGCATGACCCCGCAGCAGGTGCGGTTCCTGCT
Organism: Thioalkalivibrio sp.; assembly: GCA_007119005.1. GTDB lineage: Bacteria > Pseudomonadota > Gammaproteobacteria > Ectothiorhodospirales > Ectothiorhodospiraceae > Thioalkalivibrio. Next base: position 8,792 of record SKQM01000212.1, on the reverse strand, counting down.
CGGTTCGCCCCAGGTCGGCGGCACCTTCATCCGCGAAGATCGCTGGGATTACGTGTATTACAACAGGCCCGGCCGCGGCCCCACCGAGCAGCGCCGCGTCAGCGTCTTTTTCGAGGACGGGCGCGTGGCACGGATCGAGGATACCCGACCGCCGACCGACTCCCGCACCGGAGGCTGAACCGCGCAGGATCGCGACGCTCAGTCGCTTTCCCCGGCCGAGGCGCCGCCCTTCTTCGTCGGCTTGCCCTGAGCCGCACGCTGCCGCCGCACCTCCTTCGGATCGGCGATGAGCGGGCGATAGATTTCCACCCGATCCCTTGGCTGAAGCTCGGTATCCATGCGCGTGAGCTTGCCGAAGATGCCGACCTTCGACTGCTCGAGGTCGATCTCCGGGAACCGCTCGCCAATGCGCGACTCGTGCAACGCATCGGCAACGGTCGCTCCGCGCGGGACCTGCACCGGCAGGATCACCTGCACGTCCGGCCGCGCGTAGGCCACCTCGACCGCGATCAGCTCGCCGCCGTGCTGGGCGCCTTCAGCCATGGGCATCCCCGTGCACGTCCCGGGCACGCGTGACGAAGGCATCGACCAGCGAGTTGGCCACGTGATTGAAGATCGGACCGATCGCCAGCGCCATCAGCCTGCCGGCGAACTCGAACTCCAGATCCAGCTCGACGCGGGTCCCGCGCCCGGTCTCCGGGGTAAAGGTCCAGGCCCCGTGCAGATGCCGGAACGGGCCTTGCACGAGCCGCATCTCGATCCGGTGCGGGCCTTCCAGGTGGTTCACGGTGGTGAAGGACTTGTGCAGCGCACCCTTGGCCAGTTCGATCGTCGCCTTTACCCGGTCGCCGCGGGATTCGAGCACGCGCGCACTGCGACAGTGCGGCAGGAACTCAGGATAGGACGCGACGTCGTTCACGAGATCGAACATCTGTTCAGCCGAATAGGGCACCCACGCGGATCGCTGGATACGCGTGGGCATCAGATCAGGCCGATGGCACGCAGGAACACCACCAGGATCGCGATTGGGGCGACGTAACGGACGAGAAAATACCAGACGTTGTACAACCAGCCGAGCTTCAGCCGCAACTCGGACTGCACCGAGCGTTCGGTCATCCGCCAACCGACGAACAATGCGATCAGGAACCCTCCGAGAGGCAGCAGGATATTGGCGGTCAGGTAATCGAGGATGTCGAGAACGCCTTTGTCGAACAGCGTGTAGCCGGACCAGACGTTCAGCGACAACAAGGCCCCGATGCCGAGCACCCAGGCGAGCATGGCGACGACGGTGGTCGCGAACACTCGGGTCATCTGGAGGTTCTCGACCATGAAGGCCACGGCGGGCTCGATCAGGGAGATGGCCGACGTCCAGGCCGCGAAGACCAGCAGCACGAAGAACAGGGTGCCGAAGAAGATACCGAAAGGCATCTCGCCAAAGGCCAGCGGCAGGGTCACGAAGATCAGCCCGGGACCCTGCCCCGGCGACAGGCCGGCGGCAAACAGGATCGGGAAGATCGCGAGACCGGCCAGCAGGGCCACCGCCGTGTCCGCGGCCACCACGGCCCCCGAGGTTTTCGCGATCGATGCGTCGCTGCTCAGGTAGCTTCCATACACCATGATCGCACCCATCCCGAGACTCAGCGTGAAGAACGCCTGCCCCATCGCCAGCAGCACCGCATTCGCGGAAAGGGCCGAGAAATCAGGCCGGAACAGGAACTCGAGCCCGCTCATGAAGGCACCCTGCGCCATCGAGTAACCGACCAGAATCACCAGCAGCACCACCAGCGCAGGCATCAGGATGGTGACCGCCCGTTCCAGGCCCGACTTGACACCGCGGGCCACGACCATGGCCGTCATCACCATGAAGATGGTGTGCCAGGCCAACAGGCCCTCGGGATTCGCGAGCATCGCGCCGAACATCGCGGAGGAACCATCCGCATCGAGGCCGTGGAAGCTGCCCGTGCCCGCCTTGAACACATACGCCAGCGCCCAGCCGGCGATCACGCTGTAGAAGGACAGGATCAGGAAGCCGGCCAGCACGCCGATCCAGCCCATCAGCCCCCAGCCGCGGCTCAGGCCCTCTTCGCGTGCCACCGTGAGCATGGTGTTGATCGGGCTCTGGCGTCCGCGGCGGCCAAGCAGGATTTCCGCCATCATGATCGGGAGGCCGATGAGCAGTATGCAGGCGAGGTAGACCAGCACGAAGGCCCCGCCGCCGTTGTCTCCAGCAATGTAGGGAAAGCGCCAGATGTTCCCCAGCCCGACCGCGGAGCCGGTGGCCGCGAGGATGAACGCCAATCGGGTGGACCACTGTCCGTGTATCGAGACCGTCGCTGGCATGGAGCACTTCCCCCTGTTTTTGCGGATTGTGGGGCAACGGTGGCGGGGGCTCAACTGACCTTCCGCGTGCGGCCGGAATACTCCGGGGCCATGCGGGGAGAGCCGCGAGAATCCGACGCGCAAGGCATTGCTATACTGCCCGGCCATGGGAAAGAAGAAATCCAAGAGCGAGTCGGGATCAAACACGATCGCACTGAACCGCAAGGCGCGGCACGACTTTTTCATCGAGGACCGCCTGGAGGCTGGGCTGGTGCTCGAGGGTTGGGAGGTGAAGTCGTTGCGGGAGGGGCGCGCGCAGCTGAGCGAGTCGTACGTGCTGCTGCGCAATGGCGAGGCCTGGCTGTTCGGTGCCCACGTGACGCCGCTGCCCACCGCCTCGACCCATATCCATCCGGACCCGACACGCACGCGCAAGCTCCTGCTGCAGCGCCCGGAGATCAACCGGCTGATCGGTGCCGTGGAGCGCAAGGGCTACACGCTGGTGCCGCTCGCGATGTACTGGAAACGCGGGAGGGCGAAGCTGGAGATCGGGCTCGCGAAGGGGAAGAAGGAGTACGACAAGCGGGCCACGGACAAGGACCGCGACTGGCAGCGCGAACGCGCCCGCATTCTCAAGAGCGCCTGAGGGTGCGGAAGCACGCTCCGCCCGCGGGGTAGGGTCGCCGAGAGGGCTCGCCTCCCACAGAGGGCTCGTCTCCTCCCGCGATGCTCCTCGACCCGGGTCAGATGTCCAGCCGCCGCCAGTGGCAGGAGCCGCCGGAACTCTTGTCGAGCAGCGCAACCAGCTCGTCGTGCGCTGCGCGCTCGGCCGCATTCGGCTCGATTACACGGAGCGCGCCTGCACGGCGCACCGCCCTCACCTGCACCACGGGGTTTTCCAGCTCCGGACCTTCCTGCTCGAGACCCAGCGCGACCTGGCCACCGGTCATCGCGAGGTAGACGTCGGCGAGCAGCCCGGCGTCGAGCACCGCACCGTGCAGCACACGGCCCGAGGCGTCCACCTGGTAGCGTTTGCAGAGGGCGTCCAGGGAGTTGCGGCTTCCGGGGTGCATGCGGCGGGCCAGCACCAGGGTATCGAGGATCCCGCAGATGTCCTCGACCCGACGCACCCTCGCTGCGGCAAGCGCGAGTTCATGGTTGATGAACCCGACATCGAACGGGGCGTTGTGAATGACCAACTCGGCGCCGTCAACGAATTCGAGGAAGCGGTCGACCACGTCCCCGAAACGCGGCTTGTCCAGAAGGAATTCGTTGCTGATCCCGTGCACCTCGATCGCGCGCGGATCGATCTCGCGATCGGGCTGCAGGTATTCGTGCAAGCGGTTGCCCGTCAGGCGGCGGTTCACGATTTCCACGCAGCCGATCTCGATGATCCGGTGCCCTTCCGACGGCTCCAGCCCGGTGGTCTCGGTGTCGAGGACGATCTGACGCATTGTGCTGGTCTCCAGGCGTGAGGGTGACGCGGGCATGGGGTCAGGAACCCGGTCGTCGGCCCGCGGCGAGCAGTTCGTCGATTGCCCGATTCGCCAGACGGTCGGCCCGCTCGTTCTCCGGATGCCCAGTGTGCCCGCGAACCCAGAACCATTCCACCTGGTGCCGCCGGGCCAGTGCGTCCAGCTCTTCCCACAGGTCGCGGTTCTTGACCGGGCCGCCGCCGGAAGCGCGCCAGCCGCGACGCTTCCAGCCGGGTAGCCAGGCGGTGATGCCCTGCTTCACGTACTGCGAATCGGTCAGCAGTTCGACCTGGCAGGGACGCTTCAGCGCCTCGAGTGCACGGATGGCTGCAGTCAGCTCCATGCGGTTGTTGGTCGTCTCGGGCTCGGCGCCGTAGAGCTCGCGCTCCTTCCCGCCAAAGCGCAGCACCGCGCCCCAGCCGCCGGGGCCCGGATTGCCCCGACAGGCACCGTCGGTGAAGACGTAGACTTTCGGGTCGCTCACGCCCATTGGGACGTCCCGCCCGCGCGCAACGCGCCCCGCGACCAGCGCAGGCGGGACGCCGCCGGTGCGATCGGGCTCAGGTCACGCCGCCGCGCCACGGTGAGTACGCAACTCCCCAGCAGGGGCAGCCAGGGCGAAACCGTCGCGTCGAAATTGGTCAGCCGCCGGTGCCAACCGGCTGGCAAGCCGGCGGGAAGCACCGTCAGCGCGACCTGCCGGCGCACGCCAAGACCTGCCGCCTCGAGCAGAAGGCGGAGTTTGCGACGCCGTAGCCCGAGCGGCAGTGCCGACCGCAGACCCCGCCGCCTGGATGCATTGCAATGCCCCGACTCGAGCACGAACAGGTGGCCTTCGGGAGCCATCACGCGGGCGGCCTCGGCAATGATGGCGCTGCTGTCGTTCGCATCTCCCAGCGCATGCGCGAGCAGCACGCAGGAAAAAGTCTCGGCGGACAATGGCAGGAAGCCGGCCTGCGCGCGCAGTGTCTGGCTCTGCGGGTCCGCATGCAGCGTCTGGGCGGGCCCGGTCCATTCAGGACGCAGCAGGCTCAACGGGCCCACCTCCAGCCAGGCGTCGCCAAACCGGGGCCTGCAGAAGATCTGCAGCTGCCGACGTAGCGCCCTGTGCACACCAAGCCCCTGAGGACCCGAATACCAGTCGCGAAGGCACTCGGCCCTCGACGCTTGGTGAAATGCCGCCTGTGGACTATGCTTCAGGTCCATGATAATCCGACTTCTTCCCGTCTCTCTGGTCGTGGCAGCCATGGCCCTGTTCGGCGCCGGCTGCAGCCTCCACGACACCTCCAGGGCAGTGGCACAGGCCGAGTCCACCCGATCCGGCAGCGGCGCCACCCCGCAGCCCCAGCAGGGCCTCGCGCGGGACGCCAGCCGCGCCCTGCGTCAGCCGGTGATGAAACCCGAGGAGGCCCCGGACATCTGGACCCGGGCGCGGCTCGGGTTCGCAATGACCGAAAACCTGCAACATCCCCGAGTGGCGGTCTATATCCAGCATTACCGCCAGAATCCGAACATCATCACCGTCTCCTCCGCGCGGGCCGAGCCCTTCGCCTATTTCATCCTGACCGAGATCGAGCGGCGCGGTCTACCCGGCGAACTGCTGCTGCTGCCGATCGTCGAGAGCGGCTATGCTGCGGAGGCCACCTCCAGCGGCAGGGCCGCAGGCATCTGGCAGTTCATTCCCAGCACCGGCGAGCATTTCGGACTCATCCAGGACGACTGGTACGACGGACGGCGCGACGTCTACCAATCCACCTACGCCGCGCTGGATTACCTGGAACGCCTTTACGCCCGTTTCGGGGACTGGTACCTGGCCCTCGCCGCCTACAATTTCGGGCAGGGTAATGTCGCCCGTGCCATCGCCGCAAACGCCGCCGCGGGGCAACCGACCGATTACTGGAGCCTGCAGCTGTCGAACGAGGCGATGTCCTACGTACCGCGGCTTCTGGCGTTGCGCGCGCTGATCGACCAGCCGGCGCGCCATGGCGTAACGGTGCCGAAGATCGCGAACCGGCCGTATCTGGAGCCCGTGAATCCCGGCCGCCAGGCCGACCTGGAGTACATCGCCGAACTGGCACGGCTGGATTTCACGGAGATCGCACGGCTGAACCCCGGCTATCACCGGACCGTCACCCATCCCTATGCCGCGCAGCATCTGTTGCTGCCGGCTCCTGCCGCCAGACGGCTGGAAGCCGCACTGCGGCAGCGGGGACCGGAATACGCGCTCGTTCGCTACACCGAGTACGAGGTTCGCCCGGGCGACAACCTGGGGCAGATCGCCCGGCAGCATGGGGTCGGAGTCACTGAAATCCGGGCGATGAACGGGATCCAGGGCGATCTGATCCGGATCGGTCAGCGTCTGCGCTTACCGGTCGCGGGCCAGACCATCGCGGGCAGGGGCGGGCCGCAGCCGCCCGCGGTGCAACTGGCGCAGTACACCGTGCAGCCCGGTGACAGCCTGTGGACCATCGCGCGGCGCCACGACGTGACCATCGCGAATGTCCGGCAACAGAACGGGCTCGCCGAAGATGCCCTGCTGCAGCCCGGCCAGGTGCTCACGCTGCCGCGGACAGTCGTTAACCCGGCCACCCGACGCATGGAATACCGCATCCAGCCGGGCGATTCCCTGGGTGCGATTTCGCAGCGCTTCCAGGTCGAGGTCGACGACGTGCGGCGCTGGAACGCCCTGAATGGCGATGGGATCCGGGCGGGCGATACGCTGACCCTCTACGTCGCCAGCAACGCCGCTGGCGTCCGCTGACGCCGCTAACCAAGAACAGGAGGATTACATGGGGTTTCTGAAGGGCAAGCGCGCGCTGATCGTCGGTGTCGCAAGCAACCGTTCCATTGCCTACGGGCTCGCCGAGGCGATGCGCCGCGAGGGCGCGGAACTCGCCTTCACCTACCAGAATGAGCGTCTGCGCGAGCGGGTCGAGAAGCTGGTGGCCGCCTTCGACTCCGACATCCTGGTGCCCTGCAACGTCGAGAGCGACCAGGAAATCGAGCAGGTCTTCGAAAGGCTGGACGATTACTGGGACGGCCTCGACATCCTCGTGCATTCCGTGGCGTTCGCCCCGAAGGAACAGCTGGAAGGGGACTTCCTGGACAACATCACCCGGGACGGCTTCCGCATTGCCCACGATGTCAGTTCCTACAGCCTGGCGGCACTCGCGAAGGCCGGGCGTGGGATGATGAAGGACCGCAACGCAGCGATCCTGACCCTGAGTTATCTCGGCGCGATGCGCGCGATGCCCAGCTACAACGTGATGGGCCTCGCCAAGGCCAGCCTCGAAGCCAATGTCCGCTACCTGGCCTATACGCTCGGACCGGAATCGACCCGGGTCAACGCGGTCTCGGCCGGCCCGATCCGCACCCTGGCGGCTGCGGGCATCGGCGACTTCCGCCGCATCCTCGATCACGTGGAGAAGAATGCGCCGCTGCGCCGCAACGTCACCATCGAACAGGTCGGCAACGCGGGGGCGTTCCTGTGCTCCGACCTGGCTGCCGGCATCACCGGCGAGGTGATGTACGTGGACTCCGGCTTCAACATCCTCGGCCTCGGTCCGGGTGAAGCCGGGCTGGAGTAGCCGACAGGGCACCGTGCTGGCGGCACCGCACCGCTCGGCCTGAACCTGTCGAAGCCCCGTCGACGTTACCGCTCTTCGACAGGCTCAGGGCGAACGGGTTTTCGGATCGGGTTGCCGGATTTCGGGCAACCGTCGTTCGAATTCGCGAACCGGGACTCTGGAGTGCGGGAGCCTGCTCCCGCACTCCAGAGGCAGCCCCGCTGCAATCTACTCCAGGTTCTGCGGGTAGCGACGGATCTTCGCCTCCGACTCCAGCCAGGCCAGATAGGCCCGCAACTCGGCGCCTGAATAGGCGATCTGCAGGTCATCGGCGACCCTGCGCAGATCTTCGACGGCCTCCGCAGGCTCCAGCATCCGCACCGATTCCAGCACGATCACCGCGAAATCTCCATCGGCCAGACGCACACCCTCGGTCACGACCTCATCGTCGCGCGGGGCACGAAGCTGGAACAGGCGGTTCATCAGCATGCCGGGCAGTTCGACCCCCGGCTCCGGGCCGGTGGAGCGGTTGACCGAGGCGGACAGTGTCCACTGCTCGGGATCCTCTTCCGCAAGTTCCGTCACGGTGCGCCCATCGGCGAGGGCCTCGAGGAGTTCCTCACCCCGCTCCCGCGCCGCCTGAGCTGCTGCATCCTGCTGCAGGATCTCGCGGATGTCTGCGGCGACGTCATCGACCGGGCGCACGAACGGCTCCTGCCGCTCCTCGACGCGCAGAACCAGGGTGCTGCCGTCGGGAAGGTCCACGGCCTCGCTGTTGCGCCCGTCACGCCGCACCGGCGTGCTGAAGGCGGCCTCGCGCACCGGGCGGTACTGGGCGACACCCTCACCACGTTCCCGGGTGAACCAATCCGTGGTCCGGATTTCCAGGCCGGTCGCATTGGCAGCGGGACCGAGGCTCTCGGGATTCTCGAAGGTCTGCGAAAGCAGGTCGTCCAGCACCTGGATCTGCCGCTGTTCCGCGCGCCGGTCGCGCAGGTCACGCTCGACCTCCTCGCGCACTTCCTCGAAGGGCTGCAGGCGCGATTCTTCGACCTCGACGACCTCGACCACGTGCCAGCCCAGGCGCGTCTGCACCGGCTGGCTGACCAGATTCTTCGGCAGGGAGAAGATCACCGTCTCCAGCACCCGGTCGAGGTCACCGCGGGCAATACGCCCCATGTCGCCGCCCCGGTCCGCCGACAGGCGGTCCTCGGAGTACTCGGCGGCCAGTTCGGCGAAGTCCTCACCGGCCTCGATACGGGCGCGCAGATCCCGGATCCGCGATTCGGCGTCCGCCGCGTCGCGATCGATCTGGATCTGCCGCACCCTGCGCAGCTCGGGTTCCTCGTATCGTTGTGCGTTCACGGCGAAATGCTCGCGTACGTCGTCCTCGGTGACGTCGATGGCCGCCTCCAGCGTGCGGGGATCCAGG
>SKQM01000031.1 GCA_007119005.1 Thioalkalivibrio sp. | reverse complement strand
GGGCCGGCTTCAGCGGAGCCGTGGCGCGCTCGGAATCCCGGCGGTCACGGGCCTCCAACTCTTCCCGAAGGGCGCGAAGGTTAGCACTAAGTCCTTGTTCCTTCAACTGCTTGTAACGCCTATGCGCGCGTTCCTCCGCGGTCGCGGTCAAAAACACCTTTAGATCCGCTTCAGGAAAGACCACCGTGCCCATGTCGCGCCCGTCGGCGACCAGTCCCGGCAACCTGGCGAAATCGCGCTGCCTCTGCAGCAGCGCCTCCCGGACTTCGGGGATCGCGGCCACGATCGAGGCGTCGCTGCCGGCGGTCTCGGCGCGCAGGAGGTGATCGACCGGTTCTCCCTCGAGCCGGGTCTGCACCAGTTCCCCCGCCTCTACGAGCCGGAATTCCACGTCGAGATTCCTTGCGATTTCCGCCAGTTGCGCGGCATTCGAAAAGTCCAAACCACGTTTGCGCGCGGCAATCCCGACCAGCCGGTACAGCGCCCCGCTGTCCAGCAGATGCCAGCCCAGGGATTCCGCCAGCCGCTTGCTGACCGTGCCCTTGCCGGCACCGCCGGGGCCGTCGATCGCGAGCACCGGCATCATGTCACCGCGATCCCGAGCCCGGCGCCGCCCGCCAGTTCCGCGAAACCCGGGAAGGAAGTCGTCACGTTGTCGCAGTCGCGTATCACGATCTCGCCTTCCGCCCGCAGCGCAGCCATCGCAAACGACATCGAGACCCGGTGATCCCCGTGGCTCGCGATTGCGCCGGGCCCAAGGGTTTCGCGGCCCTCGATACGGATACCGTCGGGCAGCACCTCGCACCGGACCCCGAGCGCGACGAGTCCGTCGGCCATCACCTGGATCCGGTCACTCTCTTTCACGCGGAGTTCCTCAGCCCCGGTCAGAACCGTCTCGCCTTCAGCGCAGGCCGCGGCGACGAACAGCGCCGGGAACTCGTCGATCGCCAGCGGCACCAGCTCGGGCGGGATCCGGATGCCCTGCAGCGGTGCCCAACGCACATGCAGGTCCGCAACGGGCTCGCCGCCGATCTCGCGCCGGTCCCGGACGTCGATCGAAGCTCCCATCAGACGCAGAATGTCGATCACGCCGGTGCGCGTCGGGTTCACTCCCACGTGCCGAAGCAGCAGATCCGAGCCCTGCGCGATGCTCGCGCCGACCAGGAAGAACGCGGCCGATGAGATGTCGGCGGGCACCTCGACCGCGCAGGCATCCAGACGCCCACCGCCCTGCAGGCAGGCCCGCCGTCCGTCGCGCTGCAGATCGTAGCCGAAGCCCTCCAGCATGCGTTCCGTGTGGTCACGCGTCGGTGCCGGTTCGGTGACGCAGGTCTCACCTTCGCTCCAGAGTCCAGCCAACAGCAGCGCCGATTTCACCTGGGCGCTGGCCACGGCCAGCGTGTGCGGGTGTCCGTGCAGGCTCTGCCCGCCGTGGATGCGCAGCGGGGGCGTTCCGTTTGCCCCGGTGTCGATTCGCGCACCCATCTTCGCGAGGGGCTCGGTGACCCGGCGCATCGGGCGGCGGCTCAGCGAGGCATCGCCGATCAGCACGCTGTCGAAGGGCTGGCCGGCCAGCACGCCGCACAGCAGCCGCATCGCGGTGCCTGAGTTGCCCATGTCCAGTGGGCCGGGTGGCGGGCGCAGCCCGTGCAGGCCGACCCCGTCGATGATCACGGTGTTGCGTTCCGGTCGCTCGATCGGTACACCCATCGCCTGGAACGCCGCGAGCGTCGCCAGGCAATCCTCGCCGTCGAGAAAGCCGCTGATCCGCGTGCGCCCCTCGGCAAGTGCGCCGAACATGATCGATCGGTGGGAAATCGACTTGTCGCCAGGAACCCGGAGTTCGCCGCGCAGGGAACCACCCGGTTCCACCCTGAAGGTCGTGGTCATCGTGCTCACTGGTCCAGTTGTACCTGCATCTTCTCGCTGAAACGGTCCCGCGCGTCCTTCGCGAACCGGAAGCGCGCCTCGAGTTCGGCGCCATCTCCGCGCGCGATCACCTCTCGCAGTCCGTCGAGATCGTCCTGAAAACGCTCGAGCATCTCGACGATCGCTTCCCGATTGGCGAGGCAGATGTCCCTCCAAACCACGGGGTCGCTCGACGCGATCCGCGTGAAGTCCCGGAACCCGCCTGCGGCATAGTGGAAGATCTCGTCGCTCTCGCTCATCCGCGCGAGCGATTCCACCAACCCGAACGCAAGCACGTGCGGCAGGTGGCTGGTCGCCGCCAGCACGTGGTCGTGGTGCGCCGGGGTCATGAATTCGACCCGCGCGCCGGTGGCCCGCCACATCTCGGCCACCCGCTCGGCGGCCAGCGGACTGGTCTCATCGGCCGGGGTCAGGATCACCAGGCGGTTCTGGAACAGCGTCGCGAAGGCGGCACCGACCCCGCTGCGCTCGGTACCCGCGATCGGGTGCCCGGCGACAAAATTGCGCGGCAGATGGCCGAATCCCGCGCGCACCGCGTCGATCACGGCCTGCTTGCTGCTGCCGACATCCGTCAGCACGGCCTGGGCCGGCCAATGATCGGCAATGGCTGCGGACAGCCCCTGCATCGATCCGAGCGGCACCGCGAGCACGCCCATGTCGGCCCCTGCGCAGGCCTGCACGGGGTCCGTGGTCCACCGGTCGATGACGCCCCGTCGCTGTGCCTCTTCCAGATTCGCGGCGGAGCGTGAGCAGCCGACCACCTCGGATACCTCACCTGCCGCGCGCAGCGCCAGCGCCAACGAGCCGCCGATCAACCCGGCACCGAAAATGACCAGCCGCTCGATCACGGCTTCAGCACGGCGTCGAGCGCCTGCAGAAAGCGCCCGTTCTCACTCGGCGTACCGATGGTTACGCGCAGATGCGTGGTCAGGCCGTAGTTCGCCACCGGCCGCACGATCACGCCCTGGCGCAGCAGGCGTTCGTAGACCGGACCCGGAGCTTCGCGCACGTCGAAGGTGAGAAAGTTGCCAACCGAGGGAATGCAACCGAGTCCGCGCTCCCGCAGACCCGCCTCCACCTGTCGCAGGCCCTCGCGATTCACACGCACGCTTTCCGCAACGTGTGCGGTATCGCCAAGTGCCGCAAGACCCGCGACCTGCGCAAGCGCATTCACGTTGAACGGCTGCCTGACCCGGTTCAGTAACTCCGCCACCATCGCCGAGCAGATGGAATAGCCCAGCCGAAGACCGGCCAGACCGTGGATCTTCGAGAAGGTGCGGGTCACCAGAAGGTTCGGGAAGCGTTCCAGCCACTGCGTCGTGTCCGGGTAGTCCGGCTCCTCGACATACTCGGCATAGGCCTCGTCCACCACGACCAGGGTCTCGGCCGGGACCCGCGCGACAAAGCGCTCGAGCGCTTGGGCACTCAGCCAGGTCCCGGTGGGATTGTTCGGGTTGGCGACGAACACCACCCGGGTGTCGGCGTCGATGAGCGCGGCCATCGCGTCGAGGTCATGACCGTACGGCTGATCCGATTCCGCGGGGCGCGCCGGCGCCGCACGCCCCTCGGCGGACACTGCCTGCACCACCAGCGGGTAGACCGCAAAGGCGTGGCGCGAATAGACCGCGTTGCGGCCGGGCGCGAGCCAGGTCCGGGCGACGAGTTCCAGAATCTCGTTGGACCCGTTGCCCAGCGTCACCTGCGCGGGGCTCACCCCGTGCCGGTCCGCCAGTGCCTGTTTCAGCGCAAAACCATTGCCATCCGGGTAAATGTGGAGGTTTCCCAGTGCGTTGCGCAGGGCCTCCACCGCCCGCGGGCTGGGACCCAGGGGGTTCTCGTTCGAGGCGAGCTTCACCGCCTCCCGGATTCCCAGTTCGCGCTCCAGGGTCTCGACCGGCTTACCCGGCTCATAGGGGCGCAGTGCCTGTACACCGGGTACCGCCAGTGCCGCGAAATCAGCCATGTTTCTGCCTTCCGGTAAACGATGGCCGCCACGGCAGCGCGCCCTGGCGGCCAGTCTGCATTGGACATCCGCGCATCGGTCTACGTCGCCGCCTGTGGATAACTGCCAAGGATCTTGACCATCTCCGCCGACTCACCCAGTTTCTCGAGACAGGCGGCGACGACCGCGTCGTCTCGGTGGCCGATGAAATCCAGGAAGAAAACGTAATCCCAGTTCACGCAGCGCGAGGGCCTCGACTCGATCCGAGTGAGACTGATTCCGGCGTCCGCGATGGGCTTGAGCAACCCGAACAGCGAACCGGGGCGGTTCGCCGTGCTGAGCATGATGGAGGTCCGGTCCCGGCCGGTCCTGCGCGCTTCCACGCGGCCGATCACCAGGAACCGCGTCGTATTGTCGCCGCGATCCTCGATGTTCTTCGCCAGCACCTGCAGCCCGTAACGTTCCGCCGCCACCTCGCTCGCAATTGCGGCTACGCCCGGCATCCCGCCTGCATCCTGGGCCGCTCGCCCGTTGCTCGAGGCATGGCGCCGCTCCACACCGGGCAGTTCACGGTCCAGCCACTGGCGGCACTGGGCCAGTGCCTGCGGGTGTGCCATCACCACCCGAACATCTTCCAGGCGCTCGCAGCGGGACAGGAGGTGATGCTGCACCGGCAGGATCACTTCGCCACAGATCAATAGTGACGATTCCAGGAAGCAGTCGACGGTGTGCGTGACCACGCCCTCGGTGCTGTTCTCAATCGGCACGACGCCGAAATGCGCACGACCCGATTCGACCTCCCGAAAGACGCTGTCGATCGAGGCCAGCGACTGCAACGTCGCCGCCTGCCCGAAATGCTTGCGGGTGGCGAGGTCGGTGAACGTGCCTTCCGGGCCGAGAAACGCCACCACCAGGGGCTCTTCCAGAGCCAGGCATTCCGACATGACCTCACGGAAGATGCGCACCACCGAGTCGCCCGGCAGTGGCCCGGTGTTCTGCTCGCGCACCTGGCGCAGGATTTCGGCTTCCCGCTCCGGCCGGTAGAAACTGGTCTCGCCCTGGCGGCGTTTCACGGTCGCGACGTCCATCGCGCAGCGTGCCCTATCGTTCAGCAGGCGCAGGATTTCAGCATCGATGCCGTCGATGCGCTCGCGCAACTGATCCAGTTCGGCCGAATCCGCCACTACAGAACCCGTGCGCGGAGAACCCCGTCGATCGCGGCAATGGCCTCGGCCGTGCCGGCGTCGATCGCGCCCTCGACATCCAGCAGCGTGTAGGCCAGATCACCGCGGGACTCGTTGACCATGTGCACGATGTTCACGTCCTTCTGCCCGAGCGCCCTTGAGATCTGGCCCACCCGGTCCGGAAGATTCCGGTTAACGATCGCAAGACGGGTGTCGCCCTTGCGCTCCAGCGACATCGTGGGCAGGTTCACCGCGTTGCGGACGTTTCCGTTCTCGAGGTAGTCACGCAACTGGTCGGCAATCATCACCGCGCAGTTTTCCTCCGACTCGACGGTGGATGCACCCAGATGCGGCAGGGTGATCACCCGCGGGTGCCCCACCAGAGCCGGGGTCGGGAAGTCCGTGACGAAGGCGTGAATCCGCCCCTCGTCCAGCGCCGCGCAGACAGCCGCATCGTCGACCACGCCCTCGCGTGCCAGGTTGATCACGATTGCGCCCGGCTTCAGTGACTGCACGCGCGTCGCATCGAGGACGTTGCGGGTCTGGTCGTTCAGGGGCACGTGGAAAGTGATCACATCGGCGTTCGCCACCACTGCGTCCACCGTGCGGGCACGCTCGACGTCGGCCTCCAGGCGCCAGGCACTTTCGACGGTGATCTTGGGATCGTAGCCGACCACGTTCATGCCCAATGCGCGGGCGGCGTTGGCGATCTTCACCCCGATCGCCCCCAACCCGATCACCCCGAGCGTGCGCCCCGGGAGCTCGAAGCCGACGAAGCGCTTCTTGCCGTCCTCGACCCGCTTCACGAACTCCGGATCCGCGGCGTCCAGACCTTTCAGGTACGTTGCCGCCGGGATCAGGTTCCGGGCCGCGAGCAGCATGCCGGCAACGACCAGCTCCTTGACCGCATTCGCGTTTGCCCCGGGGGCATTGAAGATCGCGACACCACGGGCCGACAGGGCTTCGACCGGAATGTTGTTGACACCGCTGCCCGCCCGACCGACGGCCTTGACCGAGTCGGGGATCGGCGTCTGGTGCAGGTTATGCGAACGCAGCATGATGGCGTCGGGATCGGTGAGTCCCGAGGCGACCTCGTAGTTCTCCCGGGGGAATCGGTCGAGGCCGCGCACCGCGATGTTGTTGAAGGTCTGGATGCGGAACATGGATGCGCTCTGCTCAGGCATGACGTTGCTCGAAGTCGGCCATGAACTCGATCAGGGTATCCACCGCGGCTTCCGGAACCGCATTGTAGATGCTCGCCCGCATGCCTCCCACCGCACGGTGTCCCTTGAGCCCGGACAGCCCGGCCTCCGTCGCCTGCTTCAGGAACCCGCCGTCCAGCGCGGCATCGGCCAGGATGAACGGCACGTTCATCCAGGAGCGCGCGGAGACCTCGACGGGGTTGCGGTAGAACTCGGAGTTGTCGATGAAGTGGTAGAGCTTTCCGGCCTTGCGCCGGTTGACCTCGGCCATTGCCGCCAGACCACCCTGCTCCAGCAGCCACTCGAACACCAGGCCCGACAGATACCAGGCCAGCGTCGGCGGCGTGTTGTACATGGAATCGTTCTGCGCCTGCAGCGCGTAGTCGAGGACCGCGGGCACGGGACCCCTCTCGCGCTCCAGCAGGTCCCTGCGCACGATCACCAGGGTGAGCCCGGCAGGCCCGATATTCTTCTGCGCACCCGCGTAGATCACCCCGAAGCGCGACACGTCCAGCGGCCGTGACAGAATGGTGGAGGACATGTCGGCGACCAGCGGCACGGCTCCGGTTTCGGGCACGTAGTGGAACTCCACGCCCCCGATGGTTTCGTTCGGCGTGAAGTGCACGTAGGCTGCGCCGGGATCCAGGCGCCAGCCGGCCGGGTCGGGAATCGAGGTGTAGCCGCTGTCCTTGCTGCTCGCGACCACGTTCACCGGACCGTATTTCTGTGCCTCCTTGAGGGCCTTCCCCGACCAGGCACCCGTGTCCACGTAATCCATCGCCTGACCGCCGGGCTGGAGGTTCAGGGGCACCGCCGCGAACTGGCCGGTCGCGCCTCCCTGCAGGAACAGCACCGCGTATTCATCTGGAACGGCGAGCAGCGCGCGAAGGTCTTTTTCTGCTTTTTCCGCCACTTCCATGAATACCTTACCGCGGTGGCTCATCTCCATCACCGACATACCGGAGCCGCGGAAATCCATCCACTCCGCACGGGCCCGCTCGAGCACCGGCTC
Organism: Thioalkalivibrio sp.; assembly: GCA_007119005.1. Taxonomy (GTDB): domain Bacteria; phylum Pseudomonadota; class Gammaproteobacteria; order Ectothiorhodospirales; family Ectothiorhodospiraceae; genus Thioalkalivibrio. Next base: position 2,409 of record SKQM01000031.1, on the reverse strand, counting down.
CGGAAGCGCGGCGGGACCCGCGCTGAAGTTGAACACTCGATTCATTCCTGGTCTCCATTGGCCGCGGGCGGCTCGGCCCCGGCGTCTCCCCTGGGTATTGATGCATCCGGTTCCGGGTCGTCGCCCCCGTTCCCGTCTTCGGGCTCGTCTTCGCCCTGCAGGCGTTCGACGCGCGCAAGCTCCACCAGTCGTTCGTCTTCCGCAAGCCGGATCAGCCGCACGCCCTGGGTATTGCGCCCGATCAGCGGAATCTGATCCACCGGCGTCCGCACGAGGGTGCCCCCGTCGGTGATCAGCATCACCTCCTGGTCGTCGAGCACGCGCGCCGCACCGACGAGTTTGCCGTTCCGGCCCCCGCACTGGATGGCGATCACGCCCTGTCCGCCCCGCCGGTGCGCCGGGAACTCGTCGAAGCGCGTGCGTTTGCCGTATCCGAACTCGCTCGCGAACAACGCGGCGCCCTCGTCCACGATCAGCAGTGCGATGACCTCGTGCGGCGTCTCCATGCGCACACCGCGCACGCCACAGGCGGCGCGACCCATTGCGCGCACATCGGTCTCGGAGAAGCGTACCGCCTTGCCGGCGGAGGTGACCAGCATCACGTCCCGGTTCCCGTCGGTCAGGGCGACATCGACGAGCCGATCCCCTTCACGCAGATCGACGGCAATGATGCCCGTGCTGCGCGGTCGCGAGAAGTCGGTCAGCGGCGTCTTTTTCACGGTGCCGGCTGTGGTCACCATGAACACGAACTGGTCTTCGGCATAGCCCTGGACCGGGAGAATGGCGTTGATGCGTTCTCCGGGCTCCAGCGGAAGCAGGTTGACGATGGGTTTGCCGCGTGCCGCCCGACTGCCCTGCGGCAGCTCGTACACCTTGATCCAGTAGACGCGGCCGCGGCTCGAGAAGCAGAGAATCGTGTCGTGCGTGTTGGCCACCACGAGGCGATCGATGAAATCCTCTTCCCGGAAGCTGGTTGCGGCCTTGCCCCGACCGCCCCGGCGCTGGGCACGATAGGCGGTGACCGGCTGGTACTTCACGTAGCCCGCGTGTGACAGCGTGACCACCACGTCCTCTTCGCCAATGAGGTCGGCCAGCGTCAGGTTGGCATGCGCGGCGCGGATCTCGGTCCGGCGCGTGTCGTTGTACTGCTCGCGCACCGCGAGGAGTTCGTTGCGGATCTCCTGCTGCAGGCGTTCGCCCGAACGCAGGATGTCCAGAAGGTCCTCGATCAGATCCAGCAGGCCCCGGTATTCCTCCAGGATCTTTTCCTGCTCGAGCCCGGTCAGCCGGTGGAGACGCAGGTCGAGGATGGCCTGTGCCTGAGCCTCGGACAGCCGGTAGCCCTGTTCGGACAGGCCGAACTCCCGCGCGAGGTCCTCGGGCCGCGATGCGTCCGCGCCGGCGCGGTCCAGCATCGCCGTGACGGCGCCCGGTTCCCAGGTCCGTGCCAGCAGCCCGGCCTTCGCCTCGGCCGGGTTGGGCGCCGCCCGGATCAGTGCGATCACCGCGTCGATGTTCGCGAGCGCAACCGCAAGCCCCTCCAGCACATGAGCGCGTTCGCGCGCCTTGCGCAGGTCGAAGATCGTGCGCCGGGTAACCACCTCGCGACGATGGCGCAGGAAGGCGTCCAGGATCTGTCGCAGGTCGAGCAGTTTCGGCTGGCCGTCCACCAGCGCGACCATGTTGATGCCGAACACGTTCTGCATCTGAGTGTGCATGAACAGGTGGTTCAGCACGACCTCGGGGATCTCGCCGCGCCTGAGTTCGATCACGATGCGCATGCCGTCCTTGTCGGACTCATCGCGCAGTTCGCTGATGCCCTCGAGTTTCTTTTCCTTGACCAGTTCGGCGATCTTCTCGATCAGCCGTGCCTTGTTCACCTGGTAAGGCAGTTCGGTGACGATGATCGCCTCGCGCTGCCCCCCTTCCAGCGGCTCGGTGTGCGTACGCGAACGGATGTACACGCGCCCGCGACCGGTGCGGTAGGCATCGCGGATGCCGTCTGCACCATTGATGATGGCCGCCGTGGGAAAATCCGGACCCGGGAGGTGCTCCATCAGCCCGTCGATGCTGATGTCCGGGTCATCGATCAGCGCCACGCAGGCGTCCACGACCTCGCCGAGGTTGTGCGGCGGAACGTTCGTGGCCATGCCCACCGCGATGCCGGCGGATCCGTTGACCAGCAGGTTCGGGAACCTGGCCGGCAGCACCGAAGGCTCGCGCTCGGAGCCGTCGTAGTTGTCGATGAAGTCGACCGTCTCGCGGTCGATGTCGGACAGAAGCTCCTGCGCGATGCGCGCCATGCGCACTTCGGTGTAGCGCATCGCCGCGGGTGCGTCGCCGTCCACCGAACCGAAGTTGCCCTGACCGTCCACGAGCATGTAGCGCATCGAGAACGGCTGCGCCATG
>SKQM01000147.1 GCA_007119005.1 Thioalkalivibrio sp. | reverse complement strand
TACTTCCTGCGCCAGATGACCACGATGCTCAGCTCCGGCGTGCCGCTGGTGCAGGCCTTCGACATCGTCGGCAGGGGGCACGAGAACCCGGCAATGTCGGAACTTGTGATGGACCTGAAAAACCAGGTTGAAGGCGGAGAAACCTTCGCGGCGGCACTGGCCAAACACCCGAAGTATTTCGACGATCTTGTCGTCAACTTGGTGGATGCGGGCGAGCAGTCGGGGACCCTAGAGACCCTGCTGGACAAGATCGCGACCTACAAGGAAAAAACTGAGAGCCTGAAAGGCAAGATCAAGAAGGCGATGTTTTATCCTGCGGCAGTCGTTGTTGTCGCAATTGTTGTCACTGCCATCCTTCTGGTCTTTGTTGTTCCCCAGTTTGAGCAGTTGTTCGTTGGTTTTGGTGCCGATCTTCCAGCGTTCACTCGCATGGTGGTCAACCTGTCCAACTTCATGCAGAGCTGGTGGTGGTTACTGCTGGCCGTTCTCATATTCGCCATTTTCATTTTCCGGCAGATCTACAGACGTTCATACCGGTTTCGCCGGACGATTGACGTGCTGTCACTTAAAGTACCGGCAATCGGACCCATTCTGCGCAAGGCGACGATTGCCCGGTTCGCGCGCACCCTGTCGACCATGTTCGCCGCAGGAGTGCCCCTAGTCGATGCGCTGCGCTCGGTTGCAGACGCAACCGGAAACATAATTTACCGCGAAGCTACGGAACGCATGCGTGAAGAGACCGCCGCAGGCGCACAGCTGCAGTGGTCGATGCGCAACGTCGGCATCTTCCCGAACATGGTGGTGCAGATGGTCTCGATCGGCGAGGAGTCGGGCTCGCTCGATGCGATGCTCGCCAAGGTCGCCGATTTCTACGAGGAGGAAGTTGACAATGCGGTCGACAGCCTCTCCAGCCTGATTGAACCCTTGATCATGGTCATCCTCGGCGTGTTGATCGGCGGCCTGGTGATCGCGATGTACCTGCCCATCTTCATGCTCGGCCAGGTCATCTAGTGACCCGATCGGCATGCCCGCCGGGGGCTCCGGCGGCGCGGTCATGACCGGCTGGCCGGAGGCCCTGACACCCTGGGCCGTACCGATCGCCGCGCTGTTCGGTCTGATGATCGGCAGCTTCCTGAACGTGGTGATCCACCGCCTGCCGCTGATGATGCAGCGGGCGTGGGAGCAGGAGGCTCGCGCAATCCTCGAGCAGCCCGAGCCGCAGACGCCAGCGGCGCGTTACGACCTCTGGTGGCCCCGATCGCAGTGCCCACAGTGTGGCCGCGAGATCCGGGCGCACGAAAACATCCCGGTTCTGAGCTACCTGTTGCTGCGCGGCCGCTGTCCCGGTTGCGCGACAAGGATCTCCTGGCAATATCCGCTGGTGGAACTGCTCACCGCGGTTCTCTTCGCGATCAGCATCCTTCACTTCGGCCCAACCACCGGCGGGCTGGCCGCACTGCTGTTCACCGGAATCCTGATTGCCGCCGCGGGTATCGACGCCCGCACCACGCTGCTGCCCGACCAGCTGACGCTGCCGCTGCTTTGGTTCGGGCTCACGCTGAACCTGTTCGGGGTCTTCACCGACCTCGAATCCGCGGTGATCGGCGCGATCGCGGGCTACCTGATCCTCTGGCTGGTCTACCACGGGTTCCGGCTGCTCACCGGCAAGGAGGGCATGGGCTATGGGGACTTCAAACTGCTCGCGGCCCTCGGGGCATGGCTGGGCTGGCAGGCGCTGCCGCTGATTCTTCTGCTCGCGTCGCTGGTCGGCGCGATCGTCGGCATCGCTTTGATCCTGCTGCGCGGCCGTGACCGGAACGTCCCGATTCCCTTCGGCCCCTATCTCGCCGCCGCGGGCTGGATCGCGCTGATCTGGGGTGACGCAATGCTGGCCGTCTACCTGCCCTGACGATGCTCAGGATTGCGCTCACCGGGGGCATCGCCAGCGGCAAGACCACCATCGCGAAGCTCTTCCAGACACTGGACGCCCCGGTGATCGACACCGACGCGATCGCACGCGAGATCGTGGCCCCGGGCCAACCGCTGCTGAGCGAGCTGTTCAGGGTCTTCGGGGCCGACCTGCGCCGTGCGGACGGCAGCCTGGACCGGGCCACGCTGCGCCAGCGCGTATTCTCCGAGCCGGAGCTCCGCCGCCGGCTCGAGGCCATCACGCACCCGGCCATCGACGCCGTGATGCAGCAGCAAATGGCGGCACTTCCGGAAGGAACGCCGTATGTCCTTCTGGTGATCCCACTGCTGCTCGAGGCTGGCTGGCAGGACCGGGTCGACCGGGTGCTGCTCGTCGACTGTCCGGAGACCCTGCAGGTGCAGCGGCTGATCACACGGGACGGGATCGATGCGGATACGGCCTGGCGGATGGTCCGAAGCCAGGCGTCGCGCGAGTCAAGGCGGCAGGCCGCGGACGATGTCATCGCGAATGACGGCAGCCTGGATCTCGCGGAACTCGGGGAACGGGTGCGCAGGCTGGACAGGCGCTACCGAAGCACCGGGTCCTGAGGCGTGAATGGACCGGAGACCCGTACTGGACCGGCCGCGGCGCGGCATACGCGTGGCCGGGGCCCGGGTGGAAATACACCGCAGACATGCCTGATACTGGAACCCACGATGCCGGATTGCATGCCTTGACCCAGTCGACGCTGACATTTGAACAACCCTTGCACGAGCGTGTGCGCCTGCTGCTTCGGCTCGAGGCTTTGGTGGAACGCTTTCGCAGCACCAGCCTCGCGGCCCGGGATTTCGACCACCACCACGCGCTGACCGTGCTGGTGGACATCTATGCACTGGCCGGACGCGTGGATGTGAAGCGCGAGTTGATGGGTGAGATCGAGCGTCAGATCGCGAATCTGAACCGCCTCTCGGCACAACCCGGAGTCGACCAGGACCGGCTCGCACTGACCATGCAGGGTCAGCGCCGGCTGCTCGCGCGCCTGGAAGACCAAGTCGGCAGTCTCGACCACGCGGTGAAGGGCAACGAGTTCTACACCAGCGTGCGCCAGCGTACGGCTCTGCCCGGCGGAGCCTGCGACTTCGACCTGCCGATCTACCACTACTGGCTGTCCCAGCCGGCCGGGGTCCGCGAGGAACTGCTGCTCGAGTGGTTTCGGCCTCTGGAAACCGTGTCGGAGGCCATCACTCAGGTGCTCACGTTCATCCGTGCCGCGGGACAGCCGCGCCGGGTGATCGCGCACGAGGGCTACTACGAACAGGGGCTGGACACCAACTACGCCTGGCAGATGCTGCGCGTGAGCATCGGCAGCGAGCAGCAGTGCTACCCGGAGATCAGCGCCGGGCGGCAGCGGTTCACTGTGCGCTTCCTGGATCCGGGCGGTTTCCACGATCGGCCCCGGATCGTCTCTCGCGACGTGCCGTTCCAGCTGAGCTGCTGCGCGATCTGAGGTCTGCCGCAGCCAGGCTTACGCTGCGCAAAGCAGCGCCCGTGGTTCAATCGAGCAAGCCGCGGATGCCGGCAATCCCCTGCGCACCGACTGCCCGCACCCGGTCGAGGTCCGCCGGGTTCAGGCCACCCAGCGCGAAGACCGGGCAGGATGACCGGGCGCAGAGCGCCGCGAGACCAGCGACCCCGATCGGCTGCGCGTCCGGATGGGTCCGCGTCCGCTCCACCGGTCCCGCGACGACGAAATCCACCGGTAACGCCAGCGCACGCGCGAGGCCTTCGGGATCATGCACCGATGCGGCAAGCCAGCCTGCGCATGGTGGGCGGGAGGCTAGGGCGCGCAGGCGTCGCTCCGGCAAGTGGCAGCCTGCCGGCGGGAGCTGTTCCCGCCAGGCGTCCGGAGCGTTGACCAGCACCTCCGCACGGTTACTGGCGGCCGCAACCATCAACTGATGCGCGTAGTCCAGAAAAGCGGTCTGCTCGAGTCCGGGGGCGCGGATCTGCAGCAGCCGGATGTCACCACGTGCAAGCCGCTGCGCGACACGGCGGACCTCGTACACCACTTCAGCCGCGGAGGCGGGTTCCGGCGAGATCAGGTAGAACGCCGGCAGGCGGGCGGCATCGACGATGGCCCGGCTTGCCGCGGGAAACGGCAAGCCCGCGAGCTCGCCCGGTTCCACCCAGCGCAGCGGCTGCGCCTCCTGTGGCCGAGGCTGCCCCTGCCAGCGGTCCACACGGAACACTGCGAGTTCGACACGGCGGCCGGGATAGTCGTGGGGAATCGACAGGATCCGGGTGGCTTCGAGCACCTCGACGCCGAGTTCTTCACGCAACTCCCGCTCGAGCGCGGCGCGTGGCGCTTCCCCCGGAGCACACTTGCCACCGGGAAACTCCCACAGACCGGGCAGGTGCACATCAGGCCGCCGGCGGCTGATCAGGACCCGGCCAGCAGCGTCGCGCAGCACGCCCAGCGCGACCCGAACCCGCGCTTCACGAGCGGTAGTCGGCGTTGATCCGGACGTAGTCGTAGGAGAAGTCACAGGTGTACTTGCGGTACTCGGCACCACCCCGCGCCAGGTCGATCACGATGTCGAGCTCGGCCTCGCCGAAGGCCTGCTGGCCGGCCTCCTCGGTATAGCCGGGCGCGCGGCCACCCTCGGACACGATGCCGACGCCGTTTACGGTGACCTGGACCTCTTCGATCCGGAACTCCTCGACCCCGGCCCGCCCGACAGCGGCAAGGATCCGGCCCCAGTTGGGATCGGAGGCAAAAAGAGCGGTCTTCACCAGCGGCGACAGCGCGACCGCCTCTGCCACCCGGCGCGCCTCATCCCGATCGCGGGCGGCCCGCACCGTGACCCGAACGAACTTCGTCGCGCCCTCCCCGTCGCGCACGATGGCCTCCGCGAGCTCGAGGCACAGCGCGTTCAGTGCCTGGGCAAAGCGGTCACGGTCGGTCACGGTCTGTACGGTCACGCCACTGGCACCGCTGGCGATGCCGAACAGCGCGTCGTTCGTCGAGGTGTCCCCGTCGACGGTGATCGCGTTGAAACTGCATTCGGCCGCGGCGGCCAGCAACTCCTGGAACAGGTCGGCGTCCAGCCGTGCGTCGGTACCGAGAAACGCGAGCATCGTCGCCATGTCGGGATGGATCATGCCCGAACCCTTGGCGATGCCGGTCAGCGTCACGGTGCCACCGTCCAGTGCGATCGTCCGGCTTGCGCCCTTCAGCACCGTGTCGGTGGTCATGATCGCCCGGGCGGCGGCCATCCAGCCATCCGGGTCCAGCCTTGCGGCAAGCGCCGGAAGTGCGGCCTCGATGCGATCCACCGGCAGCGGCTCGCCGATCACGCCCGTCGAAAAGGGCAGGACCGCCTCGGCAGGCGCGTCCAGCGTCCGCCCGAGCGCCGCACAGGTGGCGCGTGCAGCCTCAAGGCCGGCGCGGCCGGTCCCGGCATTGGCATTGCCGGCATTGATCAGCAGCCAGCGTGCCCGACCTTTCGCGAGGTGCTCGCGGGCGACCTGCACCGGCGCGGCGCAGAACGCGTTACGGGTGAACAGCGCGGCCACGGCCGCGTCGGGCCCTGCGTCGATCAGCAGTAGATCGTCGCGTTCCCGGTAACGGATCCCGGCGGCACAGGTGCTGAGCCGGATCCCCTGGACCGGGGCCAGATGGGTCGGGGCCTGCAGGGCGACGGCCATGCGCAGGACTCAGTTCAGGCGGCCGTGACAGTGCTTGAACTTCTTGCCCGAACCACACCAGCAGGGATCGTTCCGGCCCAGCTTCGGCCCCTCGCGCCGAAACGGCTGGGCCGTATCGGGTGAATCCGCATCGTCCGCCCGACCCCGCAGCGGGCTGCCCGGATCCTCGTGCTTGAACTGGATACCCTCCGGAGCGCGCGCGAAGCGGCGGCCGAACTCTTCCGCGGCGCTCTCGGAGCGCAGCTGCAGCCGCAGCAGAAGCTTGATCACATCGTGTTTGATCCGCTCCAGCAGGGCCTCGAACATCGCGAAGGCCTCGCGCTTGTACTCCTGCTTCGGGTTGCGCTGTGCATAGCCGCGCAGACCGATTCCCTGGCGCAGGTAGTCCATGGACGCCAGGTGTTCCTTCCACTGGCTGTCCAGCACCTGCAGCATCACGTCACGCTGCAGCCGCTTCATCATGTCGTCGCCCAGTGCCGCGCGCTTCTCTTCGACCACCGCCCGCGCCTTGTCGACGATCCGCTCACGCAGCGGTTCCTCGTGCAGGTCGTCCTCCTTGTCCAGCCATTCCTGCACCGGCAGTTCGAGTCCGAACTCGGAGGCCAGACCCGCGGTGAGACCCGGGACGTCCCATTCATCCTCGACGCTGCCCGGCGGGATGTGCTGGCTGATCGAGGCATTGACCACGTCGCGCAGCAACGCGTCGATGGTGTCCGAGATGTCGTCGGCGGTCAGCAGTTCGGCCCGCTGTTCGTAAATCACCCGACGCTGGTCGTTGGCGACGTCGTCGTACTCGAGCAGCTGCTTGCGGATGTCGAAGTTGTGCGCCTCGACCTTACGCTGCGCGTTCTCGATCGCCCGGCTCACCCAGGCGTTCTCGATGGCTTCGCCCTTCTCCATGCCCAGCCGCTGCATCAGCCCCCGCACCCGTTCCGAGGCGAAAATGCGCATCAGGCTGTCTTCCAGCGACAGGAAGAAGCGGCTGGAACCGGGGTCACCCTGGCGCCCCGAGCGCCCGCGCAACTGGTTGTCGATGCGGCGGGATTCGTGCCGCTCGGAGCCGATGATGTGCAGGCCGCCGGCAGCGACCACCGCATCGTGGCGCTTCTGCCACTCGGCCTTCACCCGCTCCACCTCGGCGGAATCCGGATTTTCGCCCAGCGCATCCAGTTCCGCGTCGAGGCTGCCGCCGAGCACGATGTCGGTACCCCGGCCGGCCATGTTGGTGGCGATGGTGACCGCGCCCGGCCGTCCGGCCTGCGTGATGATGTGGGCCTCCCGCTCATGCTGCTTTGCGTTCAGGACCTCGAACCGGATGCCGGTCTTCTTCAGTGCTCCGGCCAGCCGCTCGGAGGCCTCGACCGAGGCCGTGCCCACCAGCACCGGCTGCTCGCGCTCCACGCACCAGTTGATCTCCTTGATGATCGCGTCGTACTTCTCGTCCTGGGTCAGGTAGACGAGGTCCTGCATGTCGTTGCGGTTCAGGGGCCTGTTGCCCGGGATCACCACCACTTCGAGGGCATAGATGGTCTGGAACTCGTAGGCCTCGGTGTCGGCCGTGCCCGTCATCCCCGCGAGCTTTTCGTAGAGCCGGAAGTAGTTCTGGAAGGTGATCGACGCCAGCGTCTGGTTTTCCTGCTGGATCGATACCCCTTCCTTCGCCTCGATCGCCTGGTGCAGACCCTCGGACCAGCGCCGACCCGGCATGGTGCGCCCGGTGAACTCGTCGATGATGTAGATCTTGCCGTCGCGCACCAGGTACTGGACGTCGCGCTTGAACAGCGCGTGGGCGCGCAGCGCGGCGTTAAGGTGATGCAGCACCGGGATGCTGGCCGCGTCGTAAAGCGTCTGGTTCGCCTCCAGGAAGCCGTGTTCGTGCAGCAGTTGCTCGACCCGCTCCTGCCCCTCCTCGCTCAGGAAGACCTGCTTGGCCTTTTCGTCGACGTAGTAGTCGCCCTCGGACTCCTCGTCCTCCTGCGGCTTCAGCTGCGGGACGATGGTGTTCATGCGCGTGTACATCTCCGAGCTGTCGCCGCTGGGACCGGAGATGATCAGTGGTGTCCGCGCCTCGTCGATCAGGATCGAGTCCACTTCGTCGACGATCGCGTAGTTCAGCCCGCGCTGTACTCGGTCCTCGGCCCGAAAGGCCATGTTGTCGCGCAGGTAGTCGAAGCCGAACTCGTTGTTGGTGCCGTAGGTGATGTCAGCGGCATAGGCCTCGCGCCGGGTGGCCGGGCGCAGCCGCGGGTGGCCCTCGCCCTCCGGGTGGTAGTCCGGATCGTAGAGGTAGGACGACGCATCGACGCCCATGCCCCCGGAGCTGTTGATCACACCCACCGACAGCCCGAGGGCGTGGTACAGACGGCCCATCCAGACCGCGTCGCGCCGAGCCAGGTAGTCGTTGACCGTGACGACGTGGACACCGTCGCCCGACAGCGCGTTCAGGTAGCCGGTCAGGGTCGCGACCAGCGTCTTGCCCTCGCCGGTCCGCATCTCCGCGATGCGCCCGTCATTGAGCACCATGCCACCGATCAGCTGCACGTCGAAATGCCGCATCCCCAGCGTGCGTTCGCTCATCGCCCGGCACACGGAAAAAGCTTCCGGCAGCAGATTCTCCAGGCTCTCACCGCCCTGTAGCCGACCGCGCAGTTCGGCTGTCTTGCCCTCGAGCTCGGAATCGGACAGGCGGTCGATCGCTTCGCCCTGCGCATTGATCACACGCACGACCTTCTGGTAGCGCTTGATCGCGCGGTCGTTGCGGCTGCCGAACAACTTGCGTACGAGATTGGTGACCATGAGAACCTGCGGACGAAAACGATGAAAGCCCGGTAGGATACCGCATCCGGGGACGAACTTCCCGGAAGATCCGGGCTCGCCGGCGGCTGCGCAAGGGCTATACTGGGCCGGCGGCGGCTTGCAGGGAGACAGGGTGAACCGGAACGTGGACGAGACTGGGCGACCCTCGGCACCCCGACCGCTGGCGGGTTTCATCGACCCGTCCTGGCGCATGCGCTCGCGCGGCGATGCCGGTATCCGCCGGGCCCTCGAGGGCCCTCTTGGGCCGTTCCTGGAACAGCGCCGCATCGACCTCACGGCCACCGGCAACAGCCTGATCATCGCCTGCCGCGACCGGGGCTGTGCGACCGAGCTACGGTTTCTGCAGCGGGAGATCCGGAAGACGCTGAATGCCTCGGGGTACCCGGGGATCGAGCAGGTGCGCGTCGTGCTGGCGCTGCCCGGCGCCGCGTGGCCCGAGGCAGCCGCCCCCGCGACGCAACGGACGATTCCCGACACGGCACGGCAGACTTTGCGAACCGCGGCGGAAGGCATCACCGACCAAAGGCTTGCCGACGCGTTGCTGCGCCTGGCTCGCGCAGGGCTCGGGAATTAGGCGCCGGTCAGCGTCTGGGTCAGTTGACCGAAGGAGATCGGCAGGGGCTGCGACTCGTCCTCGAAGGTCACCAGTTCCCAGGCTTCCTGGTCCTGTTTCAGCTGCCGGATCAGCTGGTTGTTCAGTGCGTGCCCGGACTTGTGCCCGGTGAATGCGCCGATCAGGCTATGGCCCAGCAGGTAGAGATCACCGACCACGTCCAGAATCTTGTGCTTCACGAGTTCGTTCTCGTAACGGAGCCCGTCCTCGTTCAGGATCTTGAAGTCGTCCAGCACGATCGCGTTGTCGAGGCTTCCGCCGAGCGCCAGCTGGTTTGCGCGCAGCGCTTCGATGTCCCGCATGAACCCGAAGGTCCGGGCACGGGAAACCTCCCGCACGAACGAGGTGGAGGAGAAATCCAGCTCGGCACGCTGGCTTCCGCTGGTGAACATCGGGTGTTCGAAGTCGATGCAGAAGCCGACCTTGAACCCCTCGTAGGGATCGAACCGCACCCACTTGTCGTCGTCGTGGATCTCCACGGTGCGCTTGATGCGGATGAATTTCTTCGGCGCGTTCTGTTCCTTCAGCCCAGCCGACTGCAGCAGGAACACGAAGGGACCTGCGCTGCCATCCATGATCGGGACTTCCGGCGCGCTGACATCCACGTGCAGGTTGTCAATGCCCAGACCGGCCACGGCCGACAGCAGGTGTTCGACGGTGGAGACACGCACCCCGTCACGGACCAGCGTGGTCGACAGACGGGTGTCGCCGACGTTCTCGGCCGCCGCCATGATCGAAACCGCCGGATCGAGATCCGACCGGTGGAAGACCACC
>SKQM01000076.1 GCA_007119005.1 Thioalkalivibrio sp. | reverse complement strand
CGTCTGGGTCATGCGGTGGGCGAGGTGCTTGGGCGCCAGAGCCCGGGGCCTGTGCTGGTGGGGAAGGATACGCGGGTGTCGGGCTACATGTTCGAGTCGGCCCTGGAGTCGGGCCTGTCCGCGGCCGGGACCGATGTTGCGCTGCTGGGCCCGATGCCGACTCCCGCGGTGGCCTATCTCACGCGAACCTTCCGGGCTGCGGCCGGCGTGGTGATCAGCGCCTCGCACAATCCCTACCAGGACAACGGATTCAAGTTCTTCACACCGGAGGGCGACAAGCTGCCGGACGAGCTGGAACAGGCGATCGAGGATCGGCTGGATCAGCCGATGGGCGCACTGGATTCGCACCGTCTGGGCAAGGCCGTTCGGATTGCCGACGCGGCTGGCCGCTACATCGAGTTCTGCAAGAGCGCGATCCCGGCACGCTCCGAGCTGCGCGGGCTGCGCATGGTGATCGACTGCGCGCACGGGGCCACCTACAACGTGACCCCGCAGGTCTTCGACGAATTGGGTGCCGAGGTCGAGACGATGGGTGCCCGCCCCGACGGTTACAACATCAATGAAGACTGCGGCGCGCTGTACCCGGAGCAGCTGCGGCTGCGGGTGCTGGCCACGGGCGCGAACCTGGGCATCGCGCTGGACGGAGACGGCGACCGGGTGATCATGGTCGACGAAACCGGGGAGATTGTCGACGGTGACGAGATTCTCGGGATTCTCGCGCTTTCCGATCACGCGGAAGGGATCTTCACCGGTGGCGTGGTCGGGACCCAGATGAGCAATCTCGGGCTCGAGCTGGCGCTGGGCGCCGCCGGGATTCCCTTCGTGCGCGCCCGCGTCGGTGACCGCTACGTGCTCGAGGAACTGCGCCGCAATGGCTGGCATCTGGGCGGGGAGGGGTCAGGACACATTGTCTGCCTGACGCACACCACCACCGGAGACGGCACGGTCGCCGCGCTGCGCGTCGCACACCTGATGCACCGCACCGGCCGGCCGCTGTCGGATCTGCGCAAGGTGGTGCGGAAGTACCCCCAGGTCCTGATCAACGTGCCTGTGGAAGGGCAGGCGGCACCGCTGCTCGACGCCCCCGCGGTACAGACCGCGGTGCGGCAGGTCGCGGCCGAGCTGGCACGGGATGGCCGGGTGCTGTTGCGTCCCTCGGGTACCGAGCCGCTCGTCCGGGTGATGGTCGAAGGCGGTGATGCCGAGCGGATCGCGAGTGCGGCGCAACGGATTGCGGACGCGATCCGGGAGGCCCTGTCGGCGGCTCCGGTTGATTTGCACACTGCGCACCGGTAACATCCCGCGCCTCATTGAAGACTTCAAAAGGTTGTTCGCATGCGCAAGGCTCTGGTCGCAGGAAACTGGAAGATGAACGGGTCGCTGGACGCGAACCGCGAACTTCTGTCCGCGCTGAGCGGCGCCATGCAGGCCAGCGACGCGGTCGCAGTAGCTGTCTGCCCTCCTGCCGTGTATCTCCGCGACGCGCTCGCGCAGCTCGAGAGTGGCGCGATTGCCGTGGGCGGGCAGGACTGCTCCGACGAGAAGTCGGGTGCCTTCACCGGCGAGATCGCTGCCGACATGCTGAAAGAGGTCGGTTGCGAGTATGTGATCGTCGGCCACTCCGAGCGGCGTGCGCGCCAGCACGAGGACAGTGCCTGGGTCGCCCGCAAGTTCATCGCGGCGCAGGCGGCAGGTCTGGTGCCGATCCTCTGTGTCGGTGAGCAGCTGGCGGACCGTGAAGCGGGTCGGACCGATGCGGTGGTGGCGGAACAGCTGGATGCGGTCCTGGATGCGGCCGGCGTGGCGGCATTCGATCGCGCGGTCGTGGCCTATGAGCCCGTGTGGGCCATCGGCACCGGGCTGACTGCAAGTCCTGAACAGGCGGCCGAGGTACACGCGTTCATCCGTGCGCGGGTCTCCGCGCGGGACCAAGGCGTCGCCGAGGGTCTGCGCATCCTTTACGGCGGCAGCGTGAAAGCGGATAACGCCGCGGGTCTGTTCGCGCTGCCGGACATTGACGGCGGTCTGATTGGCGGCGCCTCGCTGGATGCCGCTTCCTTCATCGGTATCGTTAACGCGGCCGTTGCGGCGCAGGCGCGGGGATAGGCATGCTGTACGGCATTCTGCTGGTCGTCCAGGTCGTGATCGCGGTCGCCTTGATCGCGCTGGTCCTGATGCAGCATGGCAAGGGCGCGGATGCGGGTGCGGCCTTCGGCAGCGGTGCTTCCGCGACCGTGTTCGGTTCGCGCGGCTCCGCGAACTTCCTGAGCCGCAGCACGGCCATCCTGGCGGTGGTATTCTTCGTGAACAGCCTGTCGCTCGCCTACCTGGCCGCTTCGGTGCCGGAGGCGCGGAGCCTGATTGAACAGATGCAGGAGGAGGCGCGCCAGCAACGCCTCCTTGACGATACCATTCCGATCGATCCCATCCCGACCGACCCGATCCCGGGTCGTCCGGGGGACGTCCCGGAGTAAGTGCCGGGCACCGAAGCCCCGCCGTTGAGCGGGCTTCGGAACAGGATCGATG
>SKQM01000183.1 GCA_007119005.1 Thioalkalivibrio sp. | reverse complement strand
GGACTATCCCAGCCCTGCGCCTGCAGGCGCAGGGCGTTCCGGCCTCGCAAAGCTATGCTTCACGCCGCTGCGCGGACGGCCTCCACCCTGCCGGGCCCACCACTCCCTTCGGTCGCGCTGGACCTCGGCGGACTATCCCAGCCCTGCGTATCATCCCAATTCGGAGCGGATCCGGGCGATGACCGGGGACGGATCCTCGCGCAGCGACTCTCCCTGCAGGCGCAGCAGCCGGTAGCCCATGCAGTCCAGGTAGGCCTCACGCGCCCGGGCGCGCTGGGATCCATGGCGGGCCTCACCGCCATCGACCTCGATCGCGAGCCTCCGTCCCGGTCCGGCTTCCAGCGCCAGATCCACCCGAATGTCGCCGATGCACGCCTGCACCGCGGGTATCCAGCCTTCGAGCAGCATCGCGGTGAACAGGCCCGCCGCATCCGGGCTGTCCTGGCGCACCCGGCAGAGATCCTGGCAGTGCAACGCGAACTCCCGCAGCATGTCGTCCTGCTCCAGGCAGAACTCCAGATCGCCGATCACATGGAGCGCGTCGCGGGCCCGGGTCAGTGCGATGGCGAACAGCCCCGGCGACACGTCCACCCGCCGCCTGGCATCGACCGACATTCCCCGGGCAACGACGGGACTGAAGACGACGACATCCCACTCCCGACCCTGGGCGGCGCCAGGCAGGCCGATGGTCAACCCGCTGGCCGATCCCGCGTCCTGCAACTCCTCGCGCAGCCGGTCCCTCTGCGCGCGAAAGGGTGTGATCACCGCCAGGGTGCATTCCGGTGCGCGCCGCCGCAGATCGCGGACCCGCTCCACCACCCTGGCGACCTCGGACGGGTTCACCCAGCTGTGACCTCCAGGACCCGGTTCCGCCCTGCCGGCAACATCGATGATGTCCACGCCCGGCTCGCTCCAACCCCAGCTGCACCCGGCCCCATCCGAGCGTGGCAGCGGCTGGTACGGATAAAGCAGTCGGCTCGCCAGCGCCAGGACCTCCGGGTGCCCGCGGTAACTCCCCGTGAGCGAGATCCGGTCGTCCGGCCGCCGAGCCAGGGCCGCCGTGGCTGCGTGGAGGACGTGATCCTCGGCGGCGCAGCCGAGGCGAGCCAGCCAGTCCGTCACGCCAAGGCGCCCGGCGAGCTTCGCGTCTTCGGCCACATCGGCCCTGCGGAACGCAGACGCGTTGCGGGCATCGCCGATCACGACCAGCGACCGGGCCCGAAAGATGGCCGGCAACAGCGCAGTGACCGTCGCCTGCGCTGCGTCGTCGATGATCACCAGATCGAAAAGGCCCGGCTCCATCGGCAGTTCGGAAAGCTCGCGGATATCCGTCAGCCACACGGGGAGCACACGCAACAGGGTCCGGAAACCGCCCTCGGGTTCCGGCACTTCGGGCGCCTGCGACTCGTCCAAGGGTTCCACCAGCGACTCGGCCGCACGCAGCGTCCCGGCGTCATCGCGCAGGCGAGCCAGCCACTGCGCCTGAACGTGCTCCAACAGCCCCTGCTCCACCTCCCGATCGATCGTCTGGATCCGCCTGCGCAGCCCATCGGGGTTGAACGCGGAGCAGGCCCCCCACAGCTGCGCCTCGGGCACCGGCGACTCCGGCTTCCGACGCAGGCTGTCGAGGAGATCGAGGAGGCGAACGTTCTCGGGATCCGGGGGCAAGGGCCGGACCAGGCGCTCCATGGCCCCGGTCGCGGCGGTGAGTGCGGCCTCCGCGTGCTGCCGTGCCCGCGGCTCGTCTTCCTGCCGGAAGAACCGCCAGCGCACGCACCAGTCGGCGACCCGGTCGAGCCGGGCCAGCGCAGCATCGGAATCGGGCCAGACCCCGTCGCACGCATCGGCCGGATCCAAAAGGCTCTCTGCAGGCCGCAGCTCCACCCAGGCATCCCGGCGCGCCGTCGTCCCCGGCAGCGCCGCCCGCTCTGTCCGCAGCCGGCGCGCGGAGTGTTCGTGGTTCGCGGCACTCTCCCAGCTCCGCCGCAGGTGGGAGAGCAGCCCCTGGGCGAGCGCGTCGCGGCACACGGCGACGCTCCCGGCATCAGGCTGCACCGCAAGTGTCCGGACCGCTCGGTCGAAAGCGCGGCCGCCCCCCCGGCGCCAGGCATCGAACAGCAGGGTCCCGGGCTTCAGCATCGCCCATTCCCGGGCGATCTTCCGCAACGCTTCCTGAACGTTCTCCCGAGACCGCCGCCGGTCCCAAGCCAGCGCCGCAAGCTCCGCGACCCCCGATGCATCCTCCATGCGCATCGCCGCGCGGACCCAGGCCGCCGGCTCGTGCCCGGTCGGCATGTCCGCCAGGCCCAGGTCGCCTGTCTTCAGCCGCAAGACGTCCATGCCGGAACGCTGCGGCTCCGTTTTCACCCGGATCCGTTCCTGCTCCAGCCGCATCTCTGCCCAGCGCTGCGCCGCCTGTAGCACGGCAGCGAGACGCGTCCGCCCGCGCGGATCCATTGTCCCCACGCTGACGAGAACCGCCGGAGGCAGGACGGACAGTAACTGCCGCTCCAACCGGCGGATGCGGCGCAGGAGCCGCGC
>SKQM01000060.1 GCA_007119005.1 Thioalkalivibrio sp. | reverse complement strand
AGGACCAGGTCAAGGTGACCTTCGCGGACGTCGCCGGCTGCGACGAAGCCAAGGAGGAGGTCTCCGAACTGGTGGACTTCCTGCGCGACCCGTCCAAGTTCCAGAAGCTGGGCGGCAAGATCCCGCGGGGCGTGCTGATGGTCGGCCAGCCCGGCACCGGCAAGACGCTGCTGGCGAAGGCCATCGCCGGCGAGGCGCGGGTGCCCTTCTTCACGATCTCGGGCTCGGATTTTGTCGAAATGTTCGTCGGCGTCGGCGCGTCGCGCGTGCGCGACATGTTCGACACCGCGAAGAAGCACGCGCCGTGCATCATCTTCATCGACGAGATCGACGCGGTGGGGCGTCATCGCGGCGCGGGCCTGGGTGGCGGCCACGACGAGCGCGAGCAGACATTGAACCAGTTGCTGGTCGAGATGGACGGCTTCGAGGGCAACGAAGGCGTGATCGTGATCGCGGCCACGAACCGTCCCGACGTGCTCGACCCGGCGCTGCTGCGTCCCGGCCGCTTCGACCGGCAGGTCGTCGTTCCGGCGCCGGACGTGCGTGGCCGCGAACAGATCCTGAAGGTGCACATGCGCAAGGTACCGCTCTCTGACGACGTGCGGCCGTCGCTGATTGCGCGCGGCACGCCCGGATTCTCCGGCGCGGATCTCGCGAACCTCGTGAACGAGGCGGCGCTGTTCGCCGCGCGTGGCGGCAAGCGCACGGTCGACATGGCGGACTTCGAACGCGCCAAGGACAAGATCATGATGGGCGCCGAGCGCAAGTCCATGGTGATGAACGAGGACGAAAAGAAGCTGACCGCCTACCACGAGGCGGGCCACGCAATCGTCGGCCGCACCGTGCCCGAGCACGATCCCGTGTACAAGGTCAGCATCATCCCGCGTGGCCGTGCCCTCGGTGTAACGATGTTCCTGCCCGAAGAGGACCGGTACAGCCACTCCAAGACGCGGCTGCAGAGCCAGATCGCAAGCCTGTTCGGCGGCCGCCTGGCCGAGGAGCTGATCTTCGGTGCCGACCGGGTGACCACCGGCGCGTCGAACGACATCGAGCGCGCGACGATGATCGCCCGGAACATGGTGACCAAGTGGGGCCTGTCCGACCGTCTCGGCCCGCTGGCCTACAGCGAGGACGAGGGCGAGGTCTTCCTCGGCCGGCAGGTCACGCAGACCAAGCACATGTCCGACGAGACCGCTCATGCGATCGACGAGGAGGTCCGGCGCATCATCGACAGCAGCTACGAGCGGGCGAAGCAGATCCTGACCGACAACATGGACAAGCTGCACGCGATGGCCGCCGCGCTGGTCAAGTACGAGACCATCGACGAACCGCAGATCACCGATATCATGGAAGGGCGTGAGCCGCGCCCGCCGGCGGACTGGAAGGAGGAGGATACCTCCGGGAAGCCGGGCGGCGAGGGGAAGCCGGATGCGGATCGGGGCGACCGTCCGGAGCCGGGGGTGGTGGCCGACCCCGCACCCCAGCCCTGAGCGGCGGCTGATCCCCCGGCAGGCACCGCAAGGTCACCTGGAGGTCATCCGGGTGACCTTTTCCTTTGCGTTTCGATTACCATCCCGGCATGTCAGAGTATCCGTTCCTCGCCTGTGCCGGTCGCCACCTCCCGCTGCACAGGCCGCTGGTGATGGGGGTGTTGAACGTCACCCCGGACTCCTTTTCGGACGGTGGCCGTCATGCGGAGCTGGAGGCTGCTCTCGCGCATGCGCGTGCGATGGTCGCCGCCGGGGCGGACATCATCGACGTCGGAGGCGAGTCCACACGGCCCGGTGCGGAACCGGTACCCCTGCAGGAGGAGCTCGACCGGGTGATTCCGGTGCTCGAGAGGCTGCGCGCCGAGCTCGACGTTGTGCTCTCGGTCGATACCAGCAAGCCGGCGGTGATGCAGGCGGCGCTGGATTCGGGTGCGGGGCTGCTGAATGATGTGAACGGCCTCCGCGCCCCGGGTGCGACGGAAGTCGCGGCATCCGGCACGGCCGCCATTTGCGTGATGCACATGCAGGGTCAGCCGCGTTCGATGCAGGAGCGGCCGCAGTATGCCGACGTGGTCGCCGAGGTGACGGAATTCCTGGTCGGACAGGCAGAAGCGTTGCGGGCCCTGGGCGTGGCGGGCGAGCGGATCGTTCTCGACCCGGGCTTCGGCTTCGGCAAGACGCTGGAGCACAATCTGGCGCTGTTCCGGTCGCTGCCGCGGCTTGCGGCACTGGGGTATCCGCTGCTGGTCGGGGTTTCCCGGAAGTCCATGATCGGGGCCCTGCTGGGTGACCGGCCGGTCGCGGACCGGTTGGTGGGGAGCGTCACCGCGGCATTGCTGGCCGCGCGTGCTGGCGCACGCATCCTGCGCGTCCACGACGTCCGGGAAACGGTGGATGCGCTGGCGGTCCAGCGTGCGCTGGAAATCGAGCAGAATCGGGAGGGGTGAGAGTGGGCAGGTATTTCGGAACCGATGGGATTCGCGGGCGGACCGGCAGCTGGCCGATGACGCCGGAGTTTGCGCTGCGTCTGGGTCATGCGGTGGGCGAGGTGCT
>SKQM01000115.1 GCA_007119005.1 Thioalkalivibrio sp. | reverse complement strand
GCTTCCTCAGGGGGATGTTCGACTGCGCTCCGGTGGGTCCGGAACGCCGGCACCGTTTCCAGGAGAAGACGATGTATCGACACATATTCGTCGCGATCGACGACAGCCCGACGTCGCGCAACGCGCTGAAGGAGGCGATCTCCCTCGCGCAGATCCACGGCGCCACGCTCGAAATCGCGCATGCGATCGACGAGAACCTGGTGCACGTGTTCCACTCCCGCGGGATGACCACGACCACCCGGAACGAGCTGAAGCATGTGCTGCGAGCCAATGCGGAGGATTGCCTGGAACGCGCGGCGGAACGTGCCCGGCAGGCTGGAGTAAAGGCAGAATCCTGCCTGCTCCGGGGACACGGCGAGCACAGCTCCGATCTCATCGCCGACGCGATCCGGGAATCCGGCGCCGA
Source organism: Thioalkalivibrio sp. (assembly GCA_007119005.1). Taxonomy (GTDB): domain Bacteria; phylum Pseudomonadota; class Gammaproteobacteria; order Ectothiorhodospirales; family Ectothiorhodospiraceae; genus Thioalkalivibrio. The sequence goes on along the minus strand of SKQM01000115.1, from coordinate 2,144 downwards.
CCTGCTCGTGGTCGGCTCGCACGGCCGCCGCGGGGTGCGCCGGCTGCTCCTCGGCAGCGTGGCGGAAAACCTGGTGCGCAAGGTCAATATCTCGATCCTGATCGTGCGCGGCCCAGAGCCCGCCGAAGACGAGGAATGACAGGGGCACGAACAGGGGCCCCGGTGAATCTGGCGGGGCGGGCATCCCGAGGTCGTCCCAAGTCCGACAGCATCGGCGAAGGCGGACTCACACCGTGACCAGCGAAATCATCCAGTTCCACGACCTGCACCCCACGCAGGCCGACTTCGAGCGTGAAGTGCTGACCGGCCTGCGCGACCGGCCCCGCGGCATTCCGCCGAAGTTCTTCTATGACCGGCGTGGATCCGAGCTCTTCGACGCGATCACCGAGACGCCCGAATACTACGTGACGCGTGCGGAGATCGAGATTCTGCAGGCGCGCGCGGACGAAATCGCCCGGCTGGTGGGCACCGGAGGGCTGCTGCTGGAGCCGGGCGGCGGCAGCTGCGCGAAGGTCCGGGTCCTGCTCGAGGGCCTCGAGCCCTGCGCCTACGTCCCGATGGACATCTCCCGGAAGCACCTGCGGATGGCGGCGGAACAGGTGGCGGCCGACTTCCCCTGGCTCGAGGTGCACGCAGCGCACACCGACTTCACCCGGCGGATGGAAGTCCCGCCGACCGCACCCGAGGGGCCGCGCGTTGCGTTCTTCCCGGGTTCCAGCATCGGCAACTTCCACCCCGAACACGCGGTGGACTTCATCGCCGCGGTGGCCGACCTGGTCGGACCCGGCGGTCACTTCCTGGTCGGCGTGGACCTGCGCAAGGAGAAGACGCTGCTCGACGCCGCCTACAACGATGCACAGGGCATCACCGCGGCCTTCAACCTGAACCTGCTGGAGCGGATGAACCGGGAACTGGGGGCGGACTTCGAGCTGCCGGCGTGGCGCCACCAAGCTGGCTACAACGAGGCCGAAGGCCGGGTGGAGATGCACCTGGTGAGCACACGGAAGCAACGCGTGACGGTCGCGGGCGACGTCTTCGACTTCGAGGAAGGCGAGACCATCCACACCGAGAACTCCTACAAGTACGGGCTGGACGAGTTCGACGGTCTGGCCCGGCGCGCGGGCATGGAGCCGGTCGGCGTCTGGACCGATCAGCGGGGCCTGTTCAGCGTGCACCTGCTGCAGAACATGGCGCTCGACGAGACCTGATCAGCCGATCGGCTCCAGGCGCGCGAAGCTGAGGACCAGCCACTTCGCACCCGCGCCGGCGAAGTTCACCTGCACGCGGGCCGACGCGCCGCCGCCTTCGTACTGCGTGATCACGCCCTCGCCGAACTTCGCGTGGCGCACGCGTGAACCGATCGCGAGTCCGGCGTCCGCGGCGGCGGCGCGATTCGGATCCATCCCGAGACCACCCCCAGGCCGCGGTGAGGCAAACCGCCCGGCTGGTCGCACCCGCGCCTGCGGACGCAGCGGCTCGACCAGTTCCTCCGGCAGCTCGCGCAGAAAGCGCGAGGGCATGTTGTAGGACTCGCGCCCGTACAGCCGCCGGCTCTCGGCATAGGTGAGGTAGAGTTCACGCTCGGCCCGCGTCATGCCGACGTAGGCCAGCCGGCGCTCCTCTTCCAGGCGTCCCGGCTCCTCCAAAGAGCGCGCGTTCGGGAACAGTCCCTCCTCCAGCCCGACCAGAAAGACCAGCGGGAACTCCAATCCCTTGGCCGAGTGCAGGGTCATCAGCTGCACCGCGTCCTCGTGGGGATCCGCCGCGCCCTCGCCCGCCTCCAGCGCGGCGTGGGCGAGGAACTCGGTCATCCCGCCCGGCCGTTCCTCCGCATCGGCCGGCCACTCCTGCTCGAAGGCCCGGGCCGCGCCGATCAGCTCGTCGAGGTTCTCCAGCCGCGCCTGGCCGCGCTCTCCCTTCTCGTTCGCGTAGTACTCGCGCAGACCGGAGCGCTCGATCGCCCCTTCCACCTGGTCCGGCAGCGCCCGCGTCGCGGGCGCCTCGGCCAGCTGCATCCGCAGCTGCAGGAACCCGAGCAGCGCATTGCGCGCGCGCCCCGCCAGCAGGCCCTCGTCCGCCGCCTTCAGCGCGGCATCGTGCAGGCTCAGATCCTCCCGCTGCGCCAGATCGCGCAACTCATTGAG
>SKQM01000244.1 GCA_007119005.1 Thioalkalivibrio sp. | reverse complement strand
CGATGAAGGCCAGCGTCCTCGACGAAAATGGCAAGGCGGCGATCCTCACCATGGGCTGCTACGGCATCGGCGTCTCGCGCATCGTCGCCGCGGCCATCGAACAGAACCACGACGAGCGCGGCATCCGCTGGCCGCAGGCGCTGGCGCCGTTCGACGTCGCGCTGTGCCCGATCGGCGCCAAGAAGTCCCAACGGGTGCGCGAAGCCGCAGCGGCGTTGCACGACGAACTCGAAGCCGCCGGCTTCGCCGTGCTGCTGGACGACCGCGACATCCGGCCCGGCGTGATGTTCGCCGACATGGAACTCATCGGCCTGCCGCACCGGCTGGTCGTCGGCGAGCGCGCACTCGACGAAGGCCAGGTCGAATACCAGGGCCGCAAGGACCCCGAAGCCCGTCGGATCGAACGCGCGGGCATCGTGGAGTTCCTGCAGCAGCAGCGCGCCGGGCGCCCCCTTCCCTCTTAAGGGGCCAGCCTCTGGCCGATGGCCCTGGCCCTACCCGCCTGGTCGCCGAGAGGGCTCGCCTCCCGCAGTTAGCGGGCGGCCGGGCTGTGGGAGGCCAGCCCCCTTGGCGACGGTTTTCGGGTCCCCAACAACCGGCCATCCCCCAGCCACTGCACCAACCACGCCCGATGTCAGCGCGTCGAAAACCCCTCCGGCAGCGGGTCCGGCAGCGGCTCCGGGGAACACTCCACCGAATCGACCCTGGCCGCGCTCGGCCCCACCCGCAGCCAGCCGCGCAGATCCGCGAGCGCTGCCGGCGGCCCCACCGCAAGCACCTCGACGCTGCCGTCGGCAAGATTGCGGGCGTGGCCCACCAGGCCCAGAGACCGGGCCTGGCGCTGGGTGGAGGCGCGAAAGAAGACCCCCTGCACCCTTCCGGTTACCCTGCAGCGCAGGGCCTCGGTACCATTGTCGCTTCTGATCATGCTCACCCCATGGAGAAGACCGATGACCGACTCACCCCGTATTTACCACAACCCGCGCTGCAGCAAGTCCCGCGCCACCCTGGCGCTGCTGCGCGAGCAGGGGATCGAGCCGGAGATCGTGGAATATCTGAAGACGCCGCCGGACCGGGCCACGCTGGAGAATCTCATTGCCCTGCTGGGCATCGGGCCGCGGGACCTGCTGCGCACCGGCGAGGCCGAATACCGGGAGCTGGGGCTGGCGGACCCCGAACTGCCGGATGAACGCATCGTCCAGGCGATGGTCGACCATCCGAAACTGATCGAGCGCCCCATCGTCGTTCAGGGCCGGCAGGCCCGGATCGGCCGCCCGCCGGAACGCGTACTGGAGATCCTCTAGATGACCGAAATCCTCGTGCTGTACTACAGCCGCTACGGCGCAACCGCCCAGCTCGCCCGCCACATCGCCACCGGCGTGGAGAAGTCCGGCGCCGTGGCCCGGGTGCGCACCGTGCCGCCGGTCACCACGAACCTGAACGACGAAGCCAGACCGGTGCCCGAGCAGGGACCACCCTACGCCACGACCCGCGACCTCGAGGAAACGGACGGCCTGATCCTCGGTTCACCGACGCGCTTCGGCAACATGGCGGCGCCGATGAAGTACTTCCTGGACGGCACCAGCGGCCTCTGGGCCAGCGGCACGCTGGTCGACCGGCCCTTCGCCGTCTTCACCAGCACCGCGACGATGCACGGTGGGCAGGAAACCACGCTGGTCTCCATGGCGCTGCCGCTGATCCACCAGGGCATGCTCTGGGTCGGAGTACCCTACACCGTCCCCGAACTCACCAGCACCTCCAGCGGCGGCTCGCCGTATGGCGCCTCGCACGTCGCCGGCGCCGACGGCACGCGCGAGATCACCCGCGAGGAACGGCGCATCGCCGAGGCCCTCGGCGAGCGCGTCGGCCGAGTGGCTCTCCGGCTGCGGCAGGAACCGACAGCTTGAACCCTGCCGTCATCGGACGCTGGCTGACCCTCGGCGGCTATTTCGGGCTGTTTTTCCTGATCCTGATCTGGACCAGCCTGATCGACCCGCCCCAGCACCTCCCGCGCTCCCTGGTCCTGCTGATCCTGCTGCTGCCGCTGCTGGCGCCGCTTCGCGGTCTGCTGCACGGCCGCGTCCGGACCCACGCCTGGACCAGCCTGCTGTCCCTGTTCTACGTCGCGGTCGGGATCACGCTCGCCGCGGCAGAGGCGGACCGGCTGTATGGACTCGCGATGCTGAGCTTCGCGCTGCTGCTGTTCGGCGGCTGCCTGCTCTATGTGCGCGCCGCGCGCCGGCCGGTTCGGGGCATCCCGACCCGAGGGAGCTGAGCCGCGGCCGTCGAGCGGGCTTTGACAGGCTCAGCCCGATATGAGGACCGTTGGCAGCGTCAATGGCGACCGGCTGGCGGCCGCAACTGGGACCGGATGAACGGGATCGTGAGCCGCCGTTGCTCAGCCAGCGCGGCGAGGTCCAGCCGGTCCAGCAATGTCAGCAGAAATTCGAGGTCGCGGCACTCGTGGCGGAGCAGATACTCGGCCACGGCGTCGCCCAGCTGCAGCCCCCGAAGCGCCGCCCGTTTCTGCAGGATCGCCTTCAGTTCCGGATCG
>SKQM01000173.1 GCA_007119005.1 Thioalkalivibrio sp. | reverse complement strand
TCCCTGGTGGCGGCGTAGTCGGTCGTGCCGTGGACCCGGGTGTCGAAGAGGTGGATCGGTGCCGTTTGCCACTGGTCCAGGGCGCGGCCTTTGGCGGGGTTGAAGGTGCGGTCCTCCCGCTTTATTTCGAGATCGATGGCCACGACCTCCTGGGCGAAATCGCGTTGGGCGATGGTCAGTGCCGCGGCGGCACCGACGTTGCCTCCGGCTCCTACGACTGAAATCTTCATGATCTCTTCCCCGTTGAATGGTTCGTGGGCAGCAGGCGTGGTGCCTTTGCGCTGCCGCATCCGGTTGCGGGCACGCGAAGGGGCGACGACGCAAGGCGGAGCGATTCCTGTTGCTTTGGTGGGGTAGTGTATGCGTATCGCTGGCCGGGGTGAATCCGCAGGCGCGGCTCCACCCGACCCGGATCGATACCGTGTCCATTGTGGGCCAGGGTCGGGGGAGCGGGGGGTATTTCGCGCAGCGGCGGGGCGCGCAACGTAAACTGTCCGGATGAGCGTCCATCCCTATGCCCGTCTGAAGCCGGAAGTCATCCTGGACGCCGTCGAGTCGACCGGGTTGCGCGCCGACGGTCGGCTGCTGGCGCTCAACAGCTACGAGAACCGGGTCTACCAGATCGGCATCGAGGACGCGGCGCCGGTGGTCGCGAAGTTCTATCGACCGGGGCGCTGGTCCGAGGCGGCCATCCGCGAGGAACACGCCTTTGCGCTGGAACTTGCGGGCCAGGAGGTTCCGGTCGTCGCGCCGCTGGCCGATGCCGCGGGGGAGACGCTGCACCCCCACCAGGGCTTTCTGTTCGCCCTCTATCCCCGCCAGGGCGGGCGTACCCCCGACCTGGAGCAGCGCGAGAACCTCGTGCGCATCGGACGCTTCATCGCCCGCATCCATGCGGTCGGCCGCGCCGGGAGCTTCGAGGCGCGTGAGCGCCTGGACGCCGCCGAACTGGGCGAGATCGCGCGCGAGGACGTGCTCGACAGCGAGCGTCTGCCATTCGAGCTGGAGTCGGTCTACGAAGACCTCAGTGCGGATGTCCTCGATCGCATCGTGCGCCGGATTGCCGAGGCAGGCCCCGTTCCCGTGATCCGCCTCCATGGCGACACGCACCCCGGCAACATCCTGTGGACCGAGACCGGCCCTCACTTCGTGGACCTCGATGACGCCTGTACCGGGCCTGCGGTGCAGGATCTCTGGATGTTCCTGTCCGGCGACGCCGTGGAGATGTCCTCCCAGATGCAGGCGCTGCTGGAGGGCTACGAGACCTTCGTGCGGTTTGACCGCCGCGAGCTGGCCCTGATTACGCCGCTACGCACGCTGCGCATCCTGCGCCACGCGGCTTGGCTTGCTCGCCGCGCCGACGATCCCGCTTTCGTCCAGGCCTTCCCGGTCTTCTACACCACGCGGTATTGGGAGGACCACATCCTGACCCTGCGCGAACAAGCCGCCGCCCTGGACGAGCCCCCCATTTACCTCGATGTCTGATCCCCTTCCGGGGTCGACGGGGCGAGCCTGCCTTCGGGCAGCGGTGCCGGGTCGCCGGTGTAGCGTTCGGTGTGCGGGTGAAAGGTGAACCAGGCGAACCAGTAGGCGATCAGGCTGGGTATTTCCTCGCCCTGGGCGTCGAAGACGCGACCCGTCTGCGCATCCGCGTCGATCAGTAGCGTGATCTCGCGGTCGGCCAGTGTGTCCTCCAAGCGATGGTGTCCGGTCTCGGGGAAGGCGGGAAAGGGGTACGCGCGGGCCGCATCGCCGATGCGCACGCCCAGTACCGGGGTCTTGGGATGCTTGCCCTGCATGCGGAAGGCCACCGGGAACATCAGGGCGTCGTCCTTCGCATAGGCGGCGTAGGGATCGCGGTCGTAGTTGCGCGCGTAATCGGTGTTGCGGGACAGCACCAGGGTGTCCGGGTGTTCGCGGATCCATGCACTCCAGGTGGTGTTGGCCACAGGAACCATGGTCAGTTGCTCACCGAGCCGGGGGCCGGTCACGGCCCGCGCGGAGATCTGGGACCAGAGGGATTCGCTCTCGCGGTCGTAGAACAGGACCGCGGAGTTGTACAGGAGCCCGGATACACCGAACAGGCGCCGCGAGCCGTCCTCGGTTCTTGCCACGTAGGCCATCCCGGTGAAGCACAGCGGGCAATAGGTGACGGCGATGGCCTCGCCGGCAACGACATCGTTCACGACCTCATGGTAGTTCATGATGCCGAGGGGATAGGCCTTGGCGACTCCGTCTCGGTGGATGCCCAGAATGCGGTCGTCCGCCTGCAACCCATGGGCGGCCGTGGCGGCGACGAACTCGGGATCGGTCAGGGCCGGAATACCGTCGCGCGGGGGCCCTCCACGATGGATCTCATCCAGCGGAATGTCCCGCTGGGAGAGGTCGAAGCCGTTCATCGTCTGCCCGTTGGCAGCAGAGAAGAAGCCGGCGAGGCCGAGTGCGAGAGCGAGCGCGAGTGCGCGGCCTGCGATGCTTCGGTGCAGGGCTCTCGCGCTGAGGCGCGGGCCGCGGCCAGTTGGCTTGGCCAACGGGCATCGGGAGGCCGGGGTCAGGTGAGCGGCTCGG
>SKQM01000217.1 GCA_007119005.1 Thioalkalivibrio sp. | reverse complement strand
TGGTGCCTTCGCCATCCCGATGCACGCCAGCGCCCAGTGGGGCGGTCCCGGTTGGGGTGGCCCCGGCTACGGCTACGGTGGTCCCGGCTACGGCTACGGCCCGGGCTACGGCCGCGGCATGGGTGACATGTTCGGCTTCGGCGACATGTTCAGCGACTTCGACTTCAGCGCCCGCGGCACCGGCCGTGGCTGGGGTCACGGCCGCGGCTACGGCGACGCCTACGGCTACGGCCAGCCCTACGGCTACGGTCGCGGCTACGGCTACGGCGCGCCCTACGGTGCCCCTTACGGCGCCCCGATGATGCCCTACGGCAACCCGCAGCCGGCTCCTGCCGAGTAAGTCAGCCCCGATTTTCGGCTGATGCCAAAAGCCCGGTCCTCGCGGACCGGGCTTTTTTTCTGCCCGGAGGCTCCGCCAACATACTTCGATTTCAGAAGCTTCGCGGCCGAGCAGAACCGGATCAGAGGATGCAACGGAGCGCCGTTCCTGGCGTCAACTCATCAAAGCCACAGACTTGATCAGCGCGTAGACGGCGGTGCCTGGCTGAAGTGCGAGCTGATCCACCGCCCAGGGTGTCACTTCCGACAGAAGTAACTGGCCGTCCGCGGTGCGGGTGGCCACCACACACCGCCCCCCGCGGGGCTTGTCGACCCGCTCCACGCGCACCTTCAGGTGATTCTGGATGCTGATCCGGCACGGGTCGTCCAGCGCGAGACTCACGTCGCGGGCCAGGATCCGTACCCGGGTGGTCTGCCCGTCGGGAGCGGTTCCACCACTCAGTAGCCACAAACGCGAACCCTCCGATCCAAACGGGCGCAACCCGCGTTCGTTTGCAGGACCCAGTGCACCTTCCAGTACCGAGGCCGCGCCTTCGTCGGCGAACAACGGCGAGTCCGGACGCGCAAGCGCCTGCCGCAGCGGCTCGCTGCGGTCCACGCGGCCGTCGCGCATGAACACCACCCGGTCGGCGAGGCGCTCCACCTCGTCCGGCGCGTGAGTAACCAGTACGATGGGCACTCCCGCCTCGCTCGCCATGCGTGACAGGAAGGGCATGATCTCACGCTTGGTCTGAGTGTCGAGCGCAGCCAGCGGCTCGTCCAGCAACAGGAGTTGCGGGCTGGTCAGCAGGGCCCGGCCGAGCGAGACGCGCTGGCGCTGCCCGCCCGAGAGCTGGTCGATCGGGCGGTCAAGCAGGTCGCCGATGCCCAGCATGTCGGTGGCCTCGCGCAGATGCAGCCGTCGGAGATCCTTCGGCGTGCGCTTGTAGCCGTACAACAGGTTGCCGTGCACGGACAAGTGTGGGAGCAGGCTGTGCTCCTGGAACACCAGCCCGATGCGCCGCCTGTGGAGCGGGACGAAATGCCGCCCCTGCTGCCAGATCTGCCGTCCGAAAAGGACCTCGGCCCCGCGCACCTTCTCCAGCCCGGCGATGATGCGCAGCAGTGTCGTCTTCCCGCAGCCGGAGCGCCCGAACAGGGAGGTCACGCCTTCCAGGGGAAGTTCGATGTCGACGTCCAGCGTGAAGCCAACTCGATCCAGACACGCGCGCACGGCGAGGGTCATACCTTCGCCACCTCGAACCGGCGCGTGATCGAGTAGACAACGAACAGTGTGAAGAAGGCGAACACCAGCAGCATTGCGGACAGGCGATGCGCCGCCTCGTAGTTCATCGCCTCGGCGTGATCGTAGATCAGTACCGACAACACCTTCGTCTCGCCGGGGATACTGCCCCCCAGCATCAGTATCACGCCGAACTCGCCGACTGTATGGGCGAAGGTCAGGGTGGCCGCAACCACGAAACCGCCACGGGTCAGCGGCAGGATCACCGTGAAAAACCGGTCCCAAAGTCCGGCACCGAGGCTGCTTGCGACCTCGACCGGGCGCCGCCCGAGATTCTTGAAGGCCTCGGTCAGCGGCTGCACCGCGAAGGGCATGGAATACAACACCGAGGCCACCAGAATGCCCTCGAAGGTGAAGGCCAGGTGATGCAGACCGATTGCCTCCAGCGTACCTCCGACGAATCCACGCGGACCGAGCACGATCAGCAGGTAGAAGCCGAGTACGGTCGGCGGCAGCACCAGCGGCAGGGCGACGATCGCCTGCACCGCCACCCGCGCGGCCGAGCGTCCGTTCGCGAGCCACCAAGCGACCGGCGTCGCGAGAATCAACAGGATGATGGTCGTGTACAGGCAGAGCCTGAACGTCAGCTCAATCGCCTGCCAGTCCGCGGGCCCGAGTCCCAGCATGTCGTTACCCTCTGCCCCGAAGCGTAGGGCGGAAAAGGCCTAAGGCCGTCATCCGCCGCGCGGCGCCGCGGGTATCTCCTTTACCTGATGGCATCGTCATGGGTCGGATGGCGGATGCCGCTGCCTTCTTCCGCCCTACCCTTCCCATTCACGAGCCGGTATCACGAAGCCGTAACGTTCCATGATCTCGTAAGCTTTCTCGGTCTCCATGAAACGGGCGAAGGTCTTCGCGGCTTCATTGTTCCCGGCGCGCCGGGTGACGACATACGCCTGGGTCAGCGGGTTGTGCAGCTGGTCGTCGATCAGGTGAAACGGGTGCCTGGCCAGCGAGGGGAACTTCGCCAGCGAGAGGGCGATGATCCCGACGTTGGCAGCCCCGGATTCGACCATCTGGGCGGCATGCGCGATGTTCTCGCCGAAGACCAGCCGCGGCTGCACGGCGTCCCAGATCCCGGCCGATTCCATGGCCTCCTGCGCACGCAGACCGTAGGGTGCGTGGGACGGCTGGGCGATGGCGATGCGGCGGATCCTGCGATCCGCCGGAAGATCCTCGAGCCGCAGTTCGGACGCATCGAGCGTGTTGCTCCAGATCACGATCCGGCCGATCGCGTAGACGTCGGGTTCGGTAGCCGTGAAACCAGCCTCCCTCAGACGCTCGGGGAAGGCGATGTCCGCGGAGAAGAAGACATCGTAGGGCGCGCCATTGATGATCTGGGTCGTCATCTTCCCGGACGACCCGTAGACGATGCTGAACTCATGGTCCGGGTGCTGATGGCGGTAGATCTCCGCGATTTCATCCAACGCGAAGCGCAGATCCGACGCGGCCGCGACGGTGAACCGATCCGCATGAGTCACCTGCGCGAAGGCCATCGCCACAGTGGCCAAAACTAGCAGAATCGGGCTCCTCATCATTCACTCCTCGAGTTGGACGCAATCGCGTGTTGTGCAAACCACCGCACGCGACCGAAGCGTTTCGCTTGCTGTACGCGGGATCAATCCGAAACGGCGAGAACCACGTGCGGGGCTTTGACCAGGGCGCAGGCGCGACCCCCCTCCTTCAGCCAGCCCTCATTCACCGCATCCATCGTGACGATCGACGTCAGCGTGCGGCCTGCGGAGAGGTCGATCTTCACCTCCGCGTTCACCGCCCCCGGCTGAATCCGGCTCACGATTCCACACAGACGGTTGCGCGCGCTGTAGCGCATCCCCTCGACGTCCTCGCACAGAATCACGAACGAGGCCTTGATCAGCACCTGCACTTCGCGCCCCTCCCGCAGCAGGTCCAGCGCCTGAGCGGCCTCGTGGGTAATCACGGAAGAAATCTCGATCCCGCCACCGATATCGACGGCGACCACGTCGTTGACCGCCCCTTCGGTGAACCGGACGACCCTCCCCTGAAACTGGTTTCGTGCCGATGTTCGCATGGACAATCTCTTGATGAAGTTCCAGCCATCCGGGGCGTCCTGCAGGCCCAGGTGCTCCAGGTTCTCGCGCATCTGGTCCATGAAACGCTGGTACTCGTGTTCCGCCTCCCGGTACTGGCGGATCACCCGCTGCCCATATTCGGTCAGCCGAGTGCCACCGCCGTGGCGGCCGCCCACCTGACGGATCAGCAGGGGTTCATCGGCAAGGTTGTTCATCGCATCGATGGAATCCCAGGCGGCCTTGTAGCTCATTCCCATCGCCCGCGCCGCAGCCGAGATCGAGCCGGTCGCCTCGATTTGCTCCAACAACTCGATACGCCCCAGCCCGAGGAAGCCCTTCCCCTCGACATTCAGCCAGAATCGCCCGTCCACTTCTGTCTTCAAAACCCGTCCCTCCCGTCCACATCGCTATATAGCCCCATATATAACGGTATGCAACCCATCCGGGGGTCGGACCAAGCTAAATAATTGAACAGAAGAGATAATGGGCCGAATTTCACGCGTATTCTGGGCTTACACGGCCGTTTTTCGCCCGAAAAATGCCCCTCTAACGTAACGCACACGGTTCGCCGCAGGTACATGGCCCACACGACGAAACCACTTCTGACGCTTGGGCCCCCAATTCCGGCCGCGAAATGAGCCCTCCAAGCCTGTTTTACGGGCGAAAATCGGTACTTTCCTCTTTAAAACAAGACTTTGTCTTGGCCCGACCCCGGCGAGGCGGGGGGCGAGGTGTGGCGGGGTTTCTCGAAACTTGCGATCCTCCGATTTTGGGCTCGCTGCGGGGTGTGGGGCGGCTGCGCTGGCGCACTGATTCTGGGTTCGCACCCTGCGCGATCCGACAGACGGGGGCTGCGGGCCTGTCGGTGCATGGGGGATCGCCATGAATGAAATGCTGAGAGACGAACACGAAGCTGGCGAACGGGAACCCAGCGGGGGAACGCTCGCTTCGGACGTCCAGGCTTCTGCGCTACCGACGGATCCGATCGGCCATCTCGGGCCGGTGCCGCGCTGGATCGTGCTGCACGACCGTAGCGTTCTTTTCGCACTGGCCTACGTGTCGCTGACCATCTTCCTGAGCGTTTATGTCAGCTACTTCTGGCTGGTGGCGCTTGTGGGCCTGCACCTCGTGCTCGAGTGGCTCAAGAAGGGTTACCTCGGCTACGAACGCGGGTTGCACCGCACCGCATGGACGGTCTGGGATACGAAATTCGACATTGCCCTGATCTTTCTCGCACTGACCCTGCTCAGCTACACCGGGGTTGGCGCAGGCGTCGCGGGTGCGCAGAGCGCGACCCGGGTCGGACTGATGGGCGGAAAGCTCTCCGCGCTGTGGGCCCGAATCGCGCCGCTGCTGGCCCGGTTTGCCCGATTGAGTGTTGTGCTGCGCGCGATGGGAATCCGGGCGGTCGACCTGTTTTTCTCTGCCCGGGTGATTCTTTTCCGCAAAGCGGACATGGCCCGGGCCAGCAAGCAGGAGGCATTCCTGGAGCAGGAACCGTCGGGTGACGGGAACCTGACCCTGCCGGAAGATACCAGGCAAATCCCGACACACCTTCCCTGGCAACGAGCGCTCGGCGGTTACGGATGGTTTGCGGTCATGCTGGTGGTGGTGAACACCGTCGCAGTGCTGCTGGCGCCGGTCGTGACCGAGCACACCTACCCCTCCCTGCTGGAAGCATTGGCGGCGAAATTCCATCCGTGGCCATGAGGCCGAGTCAACCCGGAAACCCGGGGATTGCGGGACTGCTGAGCGACCGCTTAATGGCCCCGGCAGCAGCAGCGGTGTCGTGGTGCCGGCGGCCCTGGCCGCCCGCCCTCGCTGTACTGGCGGCGCTCTTGCTCTGGGGCTGCAGCGCGGTGCCGGAGCGGCCGGTCGCGGAGCCGGACGCATGCCGGGCGATGCTGACGGACCTGGATCGCGCGATCGAGACCGAGACTCACTTCGACCCGAATTTACGCCGGGTCGAGGGCTGGCCGCTGCTCCGCACGAACCGCTTTCTCGCAAGCTTCGCCTACGATGACCTCCCGGCAGATGCGCGAGCGGCCTGGCTCGAGCACGCGTTCGATCTCGGGCGGGAAGCCTACACGACAGAGTTTGCGCGGCTGAGCGGAATCACGCGTCGAGCCCTTGAGGAGCTTCATGGTTTTGACGAACTCGACGTGCGTCTCGCCTCGTGTTTCGCCCGTACCCCGCCCCCCGACGCCCTGCCCGTTTCCGCCTACCGGGTGCCCGACAGCTATAGCACCACGGCGCGCGCCCTCGGCCTGTACCCGGTCACCAGCCTGGTCGCCAGCGGCTTCATCGCGCGCTACCGGCAGGACATGACGAGACGCTACCTCGCCGGACGCGCCACCCGGTTCGAACATCAGATCGTCTACGAGGGACCGGGGGGCGCCGGTTCGTCAACATCCCTGCCGCTCGCGCTGGAGACCGATCCGCTGGGTGTGCCACAGCTCTCCGCGGAGGAATGGGATGCCCTGTTCCGCAAGTTCGCACCGCAGGTGATCGTGGAGCAGCGTTCTCACGCCGATCGCATCGGGACGCCCGTCCGAGACGCAGATGACCGGATTCGGATCGACACCGGACGACCCGCGGTCTTCACCTTTCCCGGTTACACGCGCCTCGACTCCCGGGTACTGCCCCAGCTCAACTACGCGTTCTGGTTCCCGGAGCGCCCGCCCCAGAGCCGGCTGGACCTGTTCGCGGGAGAACTCAGCGGCGTGCTCTGGAGGGTGACCCTGGACCACGCGCTGCGCCCGGTTCTCTACGACAGCATTCACCAGTGCGGCTGCTACCACAAGCTGTTCCTGCCGACGGGCAGCCGCATCGATCTCGAAGCCGTCGAAGGGGAGCGGCCACTGGTGTTTACGCTCGATCCGAACATCACCCAAAGTCGCGGGCTGCGGCTGCGGCTGGAGGCGGGCCAGCACTACATCATCGATGTAGCCGAGGCCTTCCCGGCCGCCAGCGCGGAGCGCTACGTCCTCGAGAGCTACGCATCCCATCTGCAGCTGCCGGCCCAGGGCACGGATTCCGCGCAGAGCCTGTTCGGTCCGACGGGCATCGTGCAGCAGTCCCGCCGTCCCGAGCGGTTCGTGTTCTGGCCGCTCGGCGTTGCCTCGGCCGGCGCGATGCGCCAGCAGGGCCTGCACGCAATCGCCTTCGTGGGACGCCGGCACTTCGATGATCCGGATCTGCTGGAGTCCCTCGGGTTCGCGTTCGATCCGCGGTGACGGGTCATGATCCGGCGATGTTTCATCGCGACCGGAGGTTGCGCCCACAGGATTGCGCCGCAGGTGGCACGGGAGCGGCTTCCACCGACGATGCTCGTCGCAAAAAAGGCGCGGTGCGCGACCACCAGGTCGCTCCCTGGGGCTCGAATCTGTCAAGATTGCGCCTCCACCGGGAACGGATCATAAGGGCCGCGCGCGACGATGTGGGTTCATGTTCTCTGGTTCGCCCTTGGCCTCGCAGTGTTGGTACTGGGAGCCGAGTCGCTGGTGCGCGGAGCCGCGCGGCTCGCCGGATCGGTCGGGGTGTCGCCGCTGGTCATCGGCCTGACGGTCGTCGCTTTCGGAACGTCGACACCGGAGATGGCGGTCTCCGTGCACGCCTCCCTCGCCGGCAATCCGGACATTGCGATCGGCAACGTGATCGGCAGCAATATCGCCAACGTGCTGCTGATCCTGGGTATTTCGGCGGTGATCATTCCGCTGCTGGTCAGCCAGCAGGTGATCCGCCAGGAAGTCCCCGTGATGATCGCAGCGACGGTCCTGCTGATCGTGCTGGCCCTTGACGGGCGAATCAGCCGAATCGATGCCGGCGTCCTGTTTGTGCTGGTCATCGCCTACACCGTCTTCCTGATCCTGCAGTCCCGTCGATCGACCCGTGCCGCCGCCGCGGCACCCGAGGCCGACCTGCCCGTACGGTCCCAGTGGGACCGACACTGGGGCGTGCAACTCCTCCTGATCGTGGCCGGTCTCGCGGCGCTGGTGATCGGCTCGCGCTGGCTGGTCGAGTCCGCCATGGTCTTTGCCCGGTACTTCGGGGTCAGCGACCTGGTCATCGGCCTGACCATCGTCGCGGTCGGCACTTCGCTGCCGGAGATCGCGACCTCGGCCCTCGCGGCACTGCGTGGCGAACGCGACATCGCGGTGGGCAACGTGATCGGCAGCAACCTGTTCAACATCCTCGCAGTGCTGGGGGTAACCGGGCTGGTTTCGACCCACGGAATCCCGGTTGCGGAGGCCGCCCGCAACTTCGACCTTTGGGTGATGCTGGCGGTCGCGGTGGCCTGTCTGCCGATCATGTTCACCGGACGCGAGATCGCACGCTGGGAGGGCACGGTCTTTCTCGGCTATTACGCCGCTTACACCGCTTACCTCGTGCTCGCCTCGCAGCAGCACAGCTCGCTGCCGGCGTATTCGATGGTGATGCTGGGTTTCGTGCTGCCGATCACCGTGCTCACGATCGCGGTGAGTGTGATCAACCATGGGCGTCGCGGGTACGGCGGGCCTGGATCGGGATCCTGAATCCTCACGCCAGGTGCCGTACGGAAGCGCTGCGCGAGCACAGGTGACGTCGGCGCGCCACTCCGACGACAGGCGACGGAGTATTGGCGCCATCGGCCTGAGTACCGGCAACCGGCGGCGGATTCCTGCCGCCCCGCAGCGATCGGCAACGTTCCCGATGCAGCGCCGATCACGGTCCTTCGACGAGCTCAGGACGAACGGGAAATGTCTGGCGAGGGGTGTCGTTTGGTCGTCGAATCACGGATCGAGGCGACAGGAATGGCGACAAGTGTCTGATTCATAGGCTCGTTGTCTTTTCGAATCAGAGAACGATGGGGACCGGCTCCCGTTTCCGTGGTGATGCGATCGCCAAAAGACATCGCCCCCTGGCGTCCAGAATCTCCCACTGGCACGCACCCTGCATGGTTCCTGGCCGAATACGATCTTCGCGGGGTTTGCGATGCGCAGGAAAATCTATTTCGGTCTCACGCTGCTGGGCACGCTCGCGGTGGCGGTGCTGCTCTGGCTGAGTCTCGGACTGAGTGGCATCAACCTGCCAGGACTGGTGCTGGTACTCGGAGGGACTTTTCTGGCCTCGGTGATCGGGCACTCGCCCGGCCCGGTGTTGAGCCTGCTGCGGCGCCTGCCCTCGCTGTTCCGGGAGACGCAACCGGCCACGGCGGTCGATTACAAGCCTTTTCTCCACATCGCCGACCGGTATCGGCGTGGCGACGTGCGCGGCGCCGAGAAAGCCGCAACGGCGATTCAGGACCCCTTCCTTCGTGGCGGGACCCGGCTGGCGCTCGACCCGCACAACGGTGACGAGCTCGGCCGCATGCTGCAATGGCGCATCCGGCAACAGAAGGAGGACGACAACCGCGACATCCGTATTCTGCGGACCATGGCGACTTTCGCCCCCGCCTTTGGCATGCTCGGGACGCTGTTCGGTCTCGTGGCCATGCTGGGAAGCCTCGGCGAGTCCGGACTCGAATACATCGGCATGGCGATGGGCTTCGCCCTGATGAGCACGCTCTACGGGCTGCTGATCGCGAATCTCGTCTTCCGTCCGCTCGCGCTGAAAATGGAGGATCGCTCCCGGCAGCAGTTGCTGCACATGAACCTGCTGGTCGATGCAATCATGATGCTCTACGAGCGCCAGCACCCCGTTCTGATCGGCGAATTCATGAGTGCCGCGCGGCCTGACCAGGCACCCGCCCCGACCGCACCGAAGGGGCGGCCGATTCCGCTGCAGGGAATGCGCGCATGACAGGAAAGGTGCTGCTCGCCCGGCAGCCGGACTGGCGGATGCGGACGCGTCCGGCAACCGCCACGGCGGCCCCCCCAGCGTGGAAGCGCCGCGAGACGGTCGAATTCGAGGAACCGGACTCCGACCACGGCGGGGGCGACAGCGGCTGGACCGTCGGGTACCTCGACGTGCTCCTGTTGCTGGTTACCCTGTTCGCGGCTCTCCTCGCCGCCACCTATCTTCAGATGAATCAGCTGCGCAGCGCGCAGGCGGCGGAAAGCCAACCCCTCGCCGTCTTTGCGCCCGCCGTCCAGGCGATGCCCAACACCGCCCCCAATCCTGAAGTATCCACGCCAAACGCCGGGGCAATCGCGGAATCCCCGTCCGAACCCGCCACAGTGCCTGGACCCGCAGAGCGGCCCGCCGAGGTGGAGCCTTCGCTCATCGCGATCGCCGACAGTCCCGCGCCGGAAGTCCTGCCCGAGACTCCGCCCGCCACCCGGCAGGCTGATCCCGAAGTTGCCGCATCGACCCCCATCACTGATCCCGCGCCCTCCATGCTCGCGGGTCACCTGCCCGAAACGCCCGTGCCGCCCGAGTTCAGGGCACTGATGGAACT
>SKQM01000142.1 GCA_007119005.1 Thioalkalivibrio sp. | reverse complement strand
TAGCCGCAGGCCAGCAGCTCGTCGCGGTCGTAGTGGTCTTTCTGCATGATGGGATCCCGGCGAAAGTCCGGTATTGGAACGAAAGCCGCGGCCAAAAGCAACGATCGCCGGCTTTTCGGGAGCGCGGCCGGCGTGAGCCCGAAATGATGGGGAGGGGTTTGCGCAGCCGCGAATCGCGTCTCGCGGGGCACACGGTCTGCGTGCACCCGAGTCGCAGGGGAGGCCGCGCGGGACAATCGGCTGACCTCAGGCATTCGATCGGCGATACTGCGTCCCCCACGTGCGCATGGAGGAAGGCCGAGGTGAACCTGACGATCCTGATCTGGGCCGGTGTGGTCATTGCCGCGATCCTCTTGCTGGACCTCGCGCGGCACCCGGTGCGGCGGTTCCTGGTGGCCACGGCGACCCTGTTCGCGCGCATCACCTGCGGGCTGCGCACCCAGATGGTGCGGCTGCGGGACGCCGTCGGTCGCTGGCAGAGCGTCCACCTGGTCCGGCTGGAATCCGAACGCCTGGCCGACGCGGTCGATGCGCTGGAACGCAACTACGGCGATCTGGTCGGGCACGACCTGCAGCAACTGCCGGACCTGCGCCAGCATACGCATGCCGTGCTGCGGGACCTGCAGCGGGTGTACGCCCGGGAAGAGACGGGGCTGACCGGCGAACCGGCGTGGGTCCACCGGCTGGAGACGCTGGCACGCACCCCGCCGGGTGACCAGCCGCAGAGCCAGCGGCTGTCGCGGGACATGCAGGAGACCGTGCTGCGCATCGCCCGGATGGCGCTAGAGGAGCACCGCCAGAGCGCGCGTTCCCTGCTGGCGGCCCGGCGCAAGCTTCAGCAGCCGCTGCAGGACCTGGTGGCCAGGCTGGCTTCAGTGCAGGAACGGCTTGCCGGACTGCAGGGCCAGGCCCATTCGCTGGATACCACGCTGAAGCGTTTCGAACAGAACCGCACGCAGCGTTCGCTGCGCATGCCGGTGTACGCGCAGGCGGGCGGCCAGTGGTTGTTGAGCGTGGCGGGCCTCACGCTGGCCGGGTTGGCGGTGTACGTCTACCAGCAGGTCTTTGCGCAGCCATTCGAACTGCTGTTTCCGGCCGGAGTACCGGCGGGTGAAGGCGACATGTCGCTGCTGGCGATCTGGACCTTGCTCGGCGTGTCGGCCCTCGCGGGTTGGGTGCTGGTCGAGACGCGCGCGATCGGCGGCACCGGCATCACGCCGCTGGCACGACTGGGTGTTTTCCCCCGCGGCTTGCTCGCGGCGGTTGCCGGCGTGATTCTCGTCGCAGTGGTCATCGTTTCGATGGTGAACGGGTACCTCCGGGATTGGTTCATCTATCGCGCCGACCTCGTCGACGTGCTGATGACGGGGGTCGAGGTGCCGCCGCTGCCGGAGATCGACTGGGTTGCGCAGGCTTTGGGCGGGCTGCTGGGGGCGGTGTTGCCGCTGGTGGTGGCGCTGGCCCCGCTATGGCTGCTGGGCCTGCTGGCCACTTCGCGTGTCCTTCTCGGGGGGATCCTCTGGTTCCTGCTCGCGTTGCTGGCGGGGCTGCTGCAGTGGCTGGCCGGGGTGTCGACCAACCTGCGCCGATGGTTGCCCGCCCTGTTCGATGTGGTGATCTTTCTGCCCGAGTCTTTCCGCCGCTGGCGCCGGCAGCGGACGGGCGATTAGTGCGACCGCCGCCGTGTGGTGGACGGGGCACCGTTCCGGCGCGAGGGCTGTTAAACTTCGAGGCCCGGTCGGTTGGCCGGGAAAGCGCGGAAGCAGGGAGAACGGCAGTATGGGTGTGAGATTCGTCGGCATCACCTTGATTGCAGGTCTGTTGCTGGTCTTCGCCGCCCAGGCGGCGGCGCAGAACGTGACCCGATACATCAGCGAAGAGCTGGAGGTCGGGGTGCGTACCGGCACGACGCTGCAGCACCGGATCATCCGCAATGCCCGCAGTGGCGAACGCGTCACCGTGCTGGAGCAGGAGGACGGGCACTCGCTGGTGCGGTTTGCGAACGGTACCGAGGCCTGGATCCTGACCCGGTACCTGCAGAACGAACCGCACTCGCGCGACCGTCTGGCGGCCGTGCAGGCGGAGCTCGACGAGATCCGCTCCGGTTCCGACGACCAGGCCGGCCGGATTGCGCAGCTTCTGGACGCCCGCCGCGCGCTGGAGGGGGGGCGGGAAACCCTGCAGCGCCAGCTCGCCGATCTCGAATCCGAGCTCGAGGATCTGCGCGATGTCGCGGCGCGGCCGCAGGAGATCCGCGCACAGAACGTGCAATTGCAGACTTCGCTGCTCGAGGCGCAGAACGCCGCCGAGGATTACCGGCGCCAGGTGGAGGTGATGCGCGCGGACAGCCAGCGCAAATGGTTCATGACCGGGGCGCTGGTGACCGTGGGATCCCTGATTCTCGGGATTCTGCTCACACGGCTGCCGCGCCGTCGGCGCAGCAGCGAGTGGTAAGCGGGCATCTGCACCATGGGCGCTTGCGTCTCGGGGAGCCCGTGGGTAGTCTCCGCGCCTGCTGAAAAGGGGTCCCGCCACCGACCGTGCCGCGTAACGGATGTCACCGCGTGTTGTTGTGCCGTGATGCAAGCGCCTTTCTGACGCCCAAGG
>SKQM01000239.1 GCA_007119005.1 Thioalkalivibrio sp. | reverse complement strand
CGGCACCTGCCAGCGCGGTGGTGATCCAGGCTTCCTCTCCCGGACGTCCGGTACGCGTGAGTTCGAGGTAGAAACGTTCGGGAAACAGCGCCAGCCAGGGAGCCAGAAGCTCCTCGGTCAGCGTCACGGGACTCCCGGATCCCTGCGCAAAGATGCCGTCGGTCGTGCCAGACAGGGCGATCAACCCGTCGGTACAGCCCTCGAGCCACCCGAGATCCAGCCTCGGCACCCCCTTGTCCTGCCCCTCCTGCCAGGCCCGGCTGATCAGCCGCGTCAGATACCGGTAGCCTTCACTGTTCTGCGCGAGCAGCGTCAGCCGCGCGAGGGATCCGTCCGCACGGGGGCCGCGCAACAGTACATCGGCGCCAACGATCGGCTGCACGCCCGCGCTCAGCGCCGCCTTGTAGAATTTCACGAGGCCGAAGAGGTTGCAGTGGTCGGTCACCGCTACCGCTGGCATCCCTGCCTCGGCAACGCGGGCCACCAGTGGCTTGAGCCTCACCAGGCCATCCACCAGGGAGTACTCGGAGTGGATTCTGAGATGCACGAAGCCGGTCATCGCAGGGGCTCCAGGACCCGGTTCGCTTCGAGGCTCCGGGCCACGGGCCCGAAGCTGCGGCGGTGTTCCGGACAGGGCCCGTGGCGCTCCAGCGCGCACAGGTGCGCGACGGTCGGATAACCCGCGTGGCGATCGAACCCGTACACGGGATACCTCAGGTGCAACTCGGCCAGCAACGCATCCCGGGCCACCTTGGCGATAATCGAAGCGGCGCTGATCGCTGGGACCGTGGCATCTCCGCCGACCACGGCGGTGGCACGCCAGGGCCCCTCCGGGGTGAACCGGCCATCCACCAGAAGATCCGCCGGAACCCATGGCAGCGCCAGAACCGCCCGGCGCATCGCCAGCAGCGTCGCGTGATGGATGTTCAGCTGGTCGATCTCCGCCGCGCTCGCGCTGCCCAGCGCCCAGGCCGCGGCCTCGGAGCGCAGGATACCGGCGAGGACCTCTCGGCGGCGTGCGCTCAGGCGCTTGGAGTCGGCAAGACCGGCAAGGGCATAGGACTCGGGAAGGATCACGGCTGCGGCCACGACGGGACCCGCCAGAGGCCCTCGGCCGACCTCATCCACCCCGGCGACACCCTGCACCGTCCGGGGCCCGAACGCGCCCTCATTCCCCATCTGACGTCTTCCCCCCCACGTCCGGACCCAACACCGGGCGGATTGGTTACACTAGCGCGAAAAGAGCTGTTGCCGACCGGCGGGGCCGCGCCCTCAGCCCACCGGTCCGGCGCGCTACACTACCACAGCATCCGATCACAACCTGCCGGGAATTGCCATGTCCACCCCCCCACTCCGTTGTGCCGTGGTCGGCGTCGGCCACCTCGGAAAGTGGCACGCTGCCAAGTACGCGCAACTCCCGGATACGGAGCTGGTGGCGGTGGTGGACAGCAATGCCGCCACCGCCCGCGAGATCGCCGCGAAGTACGACTGCGAGCCGGTGCTGGATCACCGGGCCCTGCTCGGGCGCGTCGACGCCGTGAGCATCGCCGCACCCACCACGCTGCACTACGCGATCGCGCGGGACTTCCTCGACGTGGGCTGCCACGTGCTGGTCGAAAAACCGATCACGACCACGATCGAGGAAGCGGAGGCTCTGAACCAGCTCGCCGAGGAGCGCGGTGTGGTCCTGCAGGTGGGGCATCTGGAACGCTTCAACGTCGCGCTGCGACGGCTGCTGGAAGAACCCCTGCAGCCGCGGTTCATCGAGTCGCACCGGCTCGCACCGTTCAAGCCCCGGGCCACCGACGTCTCCGTGGTGCTCGACCTGATGATCCACGACATCGATATCATCCTCGACCTCGTGAAGGCGCCGTTGACCGAAATCCGCGCCTCGGGCGCCCGGATTCTCACCGGCGACATCGACATCGTGAACGCCCGCCTGGAATTCGCCGACGGCTGCGTGGCCAACGTCACCTCCAGCCGCGTCAGCACCAAGTCGGAGCGGCGCATGCGCATCTTTCAGTCACACGGATATGCCGTCGTGGACTTCCAGAACCGGATCCTCGCGCTGTACCACATGGGGGACGATGACCCGGAGACCGGCGTCCCCGAGATACACAGCGAGGAACTCATGTTCGGCGACTCCGACGCGCTGCTCACCGAGATCCAGGCGTTCGTGGCCGCGGTCCGTGGGGAGCAGCCGGTGATCGTCGATGGACACGCCGCGCAGCGGGCACTCGAAACCGCCACACGGATCACGGACCTCGTCCACACCAACCTGAACATCATGACCAGAGCTGCGGAACCGCACGCAGCCGGGGGGAGCTGAACCATGATTCCGATGGTCGACCTGCATCGTCAGTACCACGACCTGCGCAGCGAAATCGATGCGGCCATCGCCGAGGTCCTCGAGAGCACGCGCTTCATCCTCGGCCCCAACGTCCAGGCGCTGGAGTCCGAACTCGCGGAATACCTGGGCGTCACCCATGCGATCACCTGCGCCTCCGGCACCGATGCGCTGCACCTCGCGCTGCGGGCGGCCGATCTCGGACCGGGCGACGAGGTGATCACCAGCCCGTTCACCTTCATCGCCACCGCGGAGGCGATCCGGTACGTCGGGGCGGAACCGGTCTTCGTCGATATCGATCCGCGCACGTTCAACATCGATCCGGACGCCGTGGCCGAAGCGATCACGCCGCGGACGCGGGCCATCCTTCCGGTGCACCTTTTCGGGCAACCGGCGAACATGCCTGCCCTGACCCGACTGGCGGAGGACCACCTGCTGCTCCTGATCGAAGACTGTGCCCAGTCCTTCGGCGCGCACATCGACGGCGTGCAGACCGGCAGCGCAACCGCGTTCGGCTGTTTCAGCTTCTTCCCCAGCAAGAATCTGGGCTGCTACGGCGACGGCGGCCTGGTCACCACCAACTGCACCCCCGCTGCGGAACGGCTCCTGAAGCTGCGCAACCACGGCTCCAAGGTTCGCTACCATCACGACGAGATCGGCTATAACTCGCGGCTGGACGAGATACAGGCCGCGATCCTGCGCGTGAAGCTCAAGCGCATCGACGGGTTCAACCAGGCGCGGCGCCGTGTCGCAGCGCGCTATGCCGAGGTTCTGGCCGACCTCGACGTAGAGATCCCGTACGAGGACGGCATCGGGCAACATGTGTATCACCAGTACACTCTGCTCACCGATCACCGCGAGGCCGTGATGGCGGCACTGCAGGAGGCCGACATCGGGCATGCGATCTACTACCCGATCCCTCTGCATCGTCAGGCCGCTTTCGACAACCGCGAGAAGGCGCCCCCGAGCCTGCCGGTGGCGGAGGCTGTCGCTGCCCGCTGCCTGTCGCTGCCCATCTTCCCGGAGCTCGAGGATGCGCAGATCGACTTCATCGGCGAGCGTATCCGGGCCGCCCTTGCCTGACCCGCGCGTGATCCCGACCGCCGGCCTGACATCCGACCTCCGGGTGCCCTGAAATGAGCGGCCCGCACATCGTCGTCTGTGCCGGCGAAACCTCCGGCGACAACCTGGCGGCGGGCATGATGCGCTCGCTGCGCGAGCGCCGACCGGACCTCGTCTTCACGGGCATGGGGGGTGAGGCCATGCGGGACGCCGGAGCCGAGACGCTGATCGACGTCTCCGAACTCGCGGTGATGGGCCTCTGGGAGGTGATCACGCAGTATCGCCGGCTCCGGGGTCTGCTGCACCGCATGCAGCGGCACCTCGAGGAGACCCGGCCTGCGCTGCTTGTGCTGGTCGATTACGTGGAATTCAATCTGCGTCTCGGGGCCCATGCCCGGCGCCTTGGAATTCCCGTGCTGTTCTACGTGAGCCCGCAGATCTGGGCCTGGCGCCAGAAGCGCATCCACCGGATCAAGCGCAGCGTGGACGCGATGGCGGTCCTGTTCCCGTTCGAAACCCGCGTCTACAAAGAACACGGAGTCCCGGTGCGCTACGTGGGCAATCCGCTGGTGGACCAGATGGACGCCCCGCTTCGGGACCTGCGCCGGGAATTGGGTATACCGGAGGGAACGCGCCTGCTGGGCCTATTGCCAGGCTCGCGGCGGGGCGAGATCCAGCGTCACTGGCCGGTGCTGTTGGCCACCGCCCGGTGCCTGCAGCGCGAATGCGAAAACCTGCACTTCCTGGTACCGCTCGCACCCGGCATCCGCGGCGAATATCTGGAGGCTCTGGCGCCCACCGAAAGCCTGCCCATCACCCTGCTCACCGGACCGGGCCGTGCCCGGGAGGTCATGGCCGCGAGCGAGCTGCTACTGATCAGTTCCGGCACCGCCACCCTGGAGGCGGCCCTGCTGCGGACACCGATGATCGTGATCTACCGCATGTCGCCCATCAGCCATGCGCTGTTCTCGCGACTGGTTCGCGTGCCCCACGTGGCGCTCGCGAACATCGTCGGAGGGGGGCGCCTCGTCCCCGAACGGCTGCAGCGGGCCGCGGAGCCGGCTTCGCTCTGTCGCGAGGCTTTGGATCTGCTACGGAATCCGACCCAGCTCGCGGCGATGCGTGACGCCCTCGAAGCGGTACGCAGCCGCCTCGGACCCGGCGGCGCCGACCGGCGAGCGGCCGACGTGGCGCTGGAGTTGCTGGAAACGGGCCGGCTCCGCCAGGAGCCGGACTGAGGTCACCGCTTCATGGGTCCGCGGCGCTGCCAGGACTCCGACCCCCGCTACTGCGAATGCACGAACGGGAAGATGTCAGTGATGCCGAGGGCGTCGGTGATCACCAGCAGCAGCACGATGAACAGGACCACGCCCAGCGCCCCGGCCCCGGCGGGCATCTCCTCGAGGCGTTCGTTGAGCATCCCGATCTCGGCATCCGTCATCCGGGCCACGCGCTCGGCCGCGGCCTGCGCGGAGACGCCCATCGCCTGCAATTGCGTGCGTACCTCTTCGCGTTCCAGCTGGACCAGCAGCCGTTCGCGATCCACCACGGACTGTTCCGCCTCGATCAGGGAGCCGGTCCCCAGCATCGATGCATGGAGCGGACTCGTGGCCGCCCCGAAGAGAGCGAGCGCACAGAGCAGCGCGACGACGCGCGTGAGCAAGGAGTGGCCTGCCATCGGTGTACCTCCAGTTACGGATGGAAGGGCAAGGATATCCCAAGCGCCCCGTTCGGACATTAATCCGAACGTGGGCCTCGGCCACGTTTGCGTAGCGAATACTGGCTGATGGAACGCACGACCTCGCCGTACGGGATGGCCTCCAGACCGCCCGGCGCCCGCTCCAGCTGCTGCAGGCTTCTGTCGATGTCATCGGCCAGCGCAGCGCCTGCCACCCGCGCCAGAGCCGCCAGCCCGCCGCACTCGACCTTGACCTGCTTGCCATGCGGAAGACCCTGCGCCGCATGGGTCATTCCCAGCGCGAACACCGCCTTCTCCCTGAGGTTCGACAGCACTGCGCCGCAACGCTCGTGGCCTGCCCGGGACAGGCAGCTGATCGCCTCGCGTTCGGCGATCAGCACGCGTTGCGAGCAATGGCAACCCGCGCAACCCAGCAGGATCGCCTTGTTGAAATGGCAGCGCTGGGGATCGTAGCCGCCATAGATTTCCTTGAACTCCTTCTCGTCCATTCCGGCCTTCGCACTCCACCCCGATGGCGCAAGTCCGAGGCATTTTCGCACAAACCTGACGCGCTGCCGCCGGAGCCATGACTGGCCCCGCCTGCCCGGACTGCTAGACTGGTGGCAGCAACGGACATCGGCCCGGCAGTGAGACGGGCGCGCGAGACAGGAGATGGGATTGCGAAGCTGGTTTCGTGTACCGCTGACGGCCAAGCTGTTTCTCGGCCTCGTGCTGATTCAGGTCGTCACCGCACTGTTGCTGTACGCATGGTGGCGGACCGGATCCACCGACGCCGCGCTGACGTTCGGGGCACTGGCCGTCGCGTCGGCGCTGTTCGCCGCCCTCTGGCTGGCCTCGCTCGCCCGCAGCCACAGCGCGGAGACCGTGCTCCGTGCCGAGGGGCATCTCGCGCGCGAGCGCGAGCGGCACAAGCGCCTGACGGCCGAAGAGCGCGCCAAGGCCGTTGACCGCGCGCGACGGCAGGTCGAGCGGGAGACGCAGCGGGTCAGGAGCCGCTCCAACGTCAAGCTTTACGGCGCCTTCGCCGGAGTCGCGGGTCTCGGCACACTGCTTCTGCTGACCCAGTTCCTGTCGCTGGGCGTGCTGCTGATCAGCTCCTCCGGTGGCGCTGTCGCCGGTTATCTGCTCAGGCTCCGCCAGGAATCGCGGCGGCAGAGCCAGATCGAGCGCGAAGACACACCCCGCCTGCTCCCGGGAACCCGGGTGCTGGAAGGACCCTCTGATCGTCACACGGCAACGGAGCCGGCCAGCGAAGAGGACCGCCGATCATGAACGACCAAACCACACAGGACCTTCACGAGCTCGCAGGGCGATTCCGCGAAATCGTCCCGGCGGTTGACGACTGGTCGCTGAGAATCATCGATGTAGCCTCCGAAACCCTCTCGGTGCGCCGGGACGTGGTCGAGCCCGTTCAGCTCGCGCGGGATACCGGCGTGATGGTCACGCTGTCGGAGGCGGGTGGTGTGGGCTATGCGGCGACCAGCGACCTCTCGCGTGCAGGACTGGCGGCCGCCGTGGAACGCGCCCGGGGCTGGGCGCAACTGGCCGCACCGCTGCGCCTATTCGCCCCCCAGCCGCTTGGACCCATCGGGATCCGCGACGCCTGGGAGGCGCCGGTTCAGCGGCACTGGTCGGAACTGGGAACGGCCGCCAAGCTGCAGTGGCTGCGCGACCTGGCCGGGCGGATGAAGATCCACGAGGCGATTGTCGACTGGTCGGCCGGTCTGGGCTACCAGCGGCGCGAGTCCCTGCTGGTGAACGCGCACGGCGGCGAAATCCATCAGACCCAGCACATGCTGGTTCCCTGGCTGCGTGCAGTCGCGAACCGGGGCGGAGAAACCCAGGTCCGCAGCTTCGGACCGGATCTCGCGGGACAGGGTGGGCTGGAGCGGCTGGATCTGCTGGAATTTGAGGCCCAGCCGGAACGTGTGGCCGGTGATGCACTGTCCCTGCTCGATGCGCCCGAGTGCCCTGTCGGCACGATGGATCTCGTGCTGATGCCCGGCCAGATGACGCTGCAGATCCACGAGAGCATCGGCCACCCGCTGGAACTGGACCGCATCCTCGGCGACGAACGCAATTACGCGGGAACGAGCTTCGTGACCCCGGAGATGTTCGGGACCTTCCGCTATGGCTCGGAGCTGCTGAACGTCACCTCCGACCCCGCCGTACCCGGTGAACTCGCGTCCTTCGGGTACGACGATGAGGGTACGCGGGCCGAGCGGCAATGGCTGATCCGGGAAGGCCTGCTCCTGCGCGGTCTGGGCGGAGCCACCTCGCAGGCGCGGTCGGGCCTGCCAGGGGTCGCCTGCGCCCGGGCCAGTTCCTGGAACCGGCCCCCTATCGACCGCATGGCCAACCTGAACCTCGAACCGGGCGAGAGCAGCCTGGACGACCTGGTCCGCTCGGTCGAGCACGGAGTGCTGATGGAGACCAACCGCTCCTGGTCCATCGACGACTCGAGGAACAAGTTCCAGTTCGGCTGCGAGCTGGGCTGGCGCATCGAAGATGGAGAACTGCGGGAACGGGTCCGCAATCCCGGCTATCGCGGCATCTCCTCCGCCTTCTGGCGCAGCCTCGCCGGGGTCGGTCACCGCGACAGCTTCCGCGTGATGGGTGTCGGAACCTGCGGCAAGGGCGAGCCGAACCAGATGATTGCAGTTGGACACGCCTCGCCGCCCTGTCTCTTCCGCGGTGTGGCGGTCTTCGGCGGAGCCGGTTCCTGATGCGTGCGAGTCTCGAGCGCGCGGCCGTCGCACTGCGGGGACTGCTGCAACCCGGCGAGGCCTTCACCGCCTGGTTCGAGGGCGAGGACTCGGATTTCGTGCGGCTGAACGGCAACCGCATCCGTCAGGCGGGGCATGTGCAGCAGCAACGCCTCACGCTGGACCTGATACGCGATCAGCGGCATGTCCGCACGACGCTGCCCCTCAGCGGCGACGCCGACGCGGACACCGCACAGCTGCGCGCCGCGACGACGCAACTGCGCACGCTGTTGCCGCAGGTACCCCCGGACCCCTACCACGCCTGCGCCGGACCGGATTCGAACAGCGAAGACCTGCGCGGCGGCCGCCTGCCCGGCGCGGCCGAACTCCTGGAGGTACTGACCGGCAGCGCAGACGGCCTGGACCTGGTCGGCCATTGCGCGTCCGGACGCCTTTGCCGCGGCTTCGCGGGCTCTGCCGGGCAATGGCACTGGTTCGAGACCGAGAGCTTCAGCCTGGACTGGAGTCTCTACCACCGTGCGGACAAGGCGGTGAAGGGACGCTATGCGGGGCGGCATTGGGACTCCGAGGCGCTCGCGTCCAGGGTCCACGGGACGCGGGATCAGCTGGAGATCATGGCCTGCGCACCCATGTCTCTGGAACCCGGAAACTACCGGGTCTTTCTGGCTCCGGCCGCACTCATGGAGATCCTTTCGGTGATCGCCTGGCAGGGTTTCGGTCTGCGCGCCCACCGCACGCGGCAGACACCCCTGCTCCAGCTCGCGGATGGCAAGATCGCGCTGCACCCAGAGGTGAACCTGGACGAGCACTGCGCTGGCGGACAGGCGCCGCGTTTCAGCCCTGAGGGCTTCCCGCTGCCTGACCGGACGCCACTGATCGCCGGCGGCCAACACGCCGGTTGTCTCGCCGACCTCCGTTCCAGCCGCGAGTACGGCGTGGCGGTGAACGCGGCGGCGGAGAGACCCGAGAGCCTGGAAATGGCACCGGGGACGCTCGCCACTGAAGAGGCTGCCCGGGCCGTGGGCGACGGCCTGCTGGTCTCCGACCTCTGGTATGGCAACCTCTCGGACCGCACCCGCTGCGCGGTGACGGGCATGACCCGTTTCGCCTGCCTGCGGGTGGTCGACGGCATCCCCGTCGCACCCGTGGATCCGATGCGCTTCGATGTCAGTCTGTATGAGTTGCTCGGTGAAAACCTTCTCGGCCTGACCCGGGAACGCGAACGAATCGTCGATACGGGAACCTACGGACAGCGCTCCACCGCGAGCGCCCTGCTCCCCGGTGCGCTGGTCCGGGACTTTCCGCTCACCCTGTGATCCTCCGCGGGTGGCGCGGAGAAGGAGAACGCGCGATTTTCACCTCAAGCACGATGCGCGGGACGCTGCGGCGTGCGTGGAGCGCGGGAGACGCGTGGCGGACCGTGGCGCATCATCATCTCGGCAGACGACCGCAGATCGCTGCTGAAACGGATCCAGACCCCGTCCGCCCAGCGCCGCGTAACCATCCCGAACAGGCGGCGGCCACCCTCGGGAGCGTAGGGCTCGGGGAAGATGATCTCCACCGACTGGCGTGTAACCGGACCGCTGTACTCCAGAAAGACCCCGCTGCGGCAGAGCTTGCGGGTCTGCACCCGCGCCGGCGGCCCATCCCCGGTATCGAGGAGGACATCCGTGCGCAGCCAGATGCATTCGTCATCATGGTGGTTCATCGTTCTTCCTCCTCCGCAGTCCTGCCGGAACACAAACCCGTGCGCTCTTTCCGGCGCATCTTCGACTCCCTGGTTCAGAAGCGTACGGCTCGCGCATGACAGAGGTAAGACAGGCAACCACCTAGGTAAAAATACCCATGGGCGCACATGCGGCGGAGGCACGCGCGGACCCCGGCGCCGGGTGGCGGATGACGGGCTTCGCCCTCTTCCGCCCTACGCTCCTTCAACGGTCGGGGGGGCGGATTGGTGCGGCGGCTCAATCCGGGGGGCGAAAGCCGTCTGATCGAGCGTCTCGCGGTAATCCTTCAGGGCCCAGTGCACCGAGGGGAAGGCGATGTCGTCGTAGGGGATCTCGTCGAAGCGGAACAGGCCGACCTCCAGCGACTCGGGTCCGGCCTCCACCCGTGGGTGCTTCAGGCGGGCGCGGTAGATCAGCTGGACCTGGCTGATCCGGGTGATCGAATAGATGGCCAGCAACTGATCGATCTCCAGCTCCGCCCGCGCCTCCTCCCAGGCCTCCCGGAGCGCACCCGCCTCCGGACTCTCGCCCAGTT
>SKQM01000242.1 GCA_007119005.1 Thioalkalivibrio sp. | reverse complement strand
TCAGGACCCACTCCATGGTTGCACATTCCATTGCGGGCTGTTTTTGAGCGCCGTATCCGGGCCAATCCGTGACCCAGATCTTGTCCGTATACCGTCGAGCAAGGTCTATGGTGCCGTCCGTACTGCCGCTATCGAACACGATGATTTCATCGGCGATAGACCGGACAGAATCCAGGCAGCGGCCCAGTCGATCCACTTCATTCAAAGTGATCACGCAGACCGAGAGAGTATGTCGCCTTGGCTCCATACTGGTCGACCGGGTTTCTTGTCTGTCTTCCGCTTTCGACATTCAGCTGGGTATCCGTCTGCCCCGGAACGTGCGATGTCTCCAAGGTCTGGTTGGCTGGGTTAGGTGCACTGTTGTTGCCAATCGGACGTCGCACCTTCGGAGGGCACATCGAGGCGAACCATCGTGAGGTTCCTCCCCCACACGCACCCACTATCCAGCGACAGCCAGTCCGGGCCCCGGCGGTAGCCGAGGGCGGACCAGTGACCGAATGCGATGGGTTTCCCGCTCATGAGTCGGCCCGCGACCTTGAACCAGGGCGTCAAGCGGGAGGGGGCCTCGTTGGGTGGTGCGCTTTCCTCGAGGTCCAGCCCGCCGTCGCGGCGGATGAACCGCATTCGCGTCAATGCATTCACGGTGTAGCGGAGCCGATCGATGCCTGTGAGATCGTCGCTCCACCGGGCGGGGGTGTTGCCGTACATTTGCTGGAGAAACGCTTTCCGTTCCGATGGATCGTGGAGCACCTGTTCCACCGCGTGGGCTTCGCGCTGAGCCGTTACCAGATTCCAGGCCGGAGGCACCCCGGCGTGTACCAGCGTCCAGCCCAGTTCCGCGTCGTGGTGGATCAGTGGTCGCGCGGCAAGCCAGTCCAGCAGTTCCGCGGAATCGGGCCGATCCAGTACCTGCTTCAATGTGTCCTTGGGCCGAAGGGGCCGCACGCCGGCGGCGGTTGCGAGCAGGTGCAGATCGTGATTGCCCAGCACGGTGATGGCCGACTCGCCGAGGTCGCGTACCAGGCGCAGACAGGCGCCCGAGTGTGGTCCGCGGTTCACGAGGTCGCCGACCAGCCAGAGGCGATCGCTGGAAGGGTCGAACCGGACGCGCTCGAGCAGGCGCTCGAAGGGTGCGAGACAGCCCTGCAGATCACCTATTGCATAAACAGCCATCGAGAGTCGCGTCAGCGCGATGCATCAATGCAGGGAGTGGGGCACGGACAGCGTAAAGGGAGGGATGGGCGCGTGGAACATGAACCCGTCATCGTCGCGCATCTCGTAGCTGCCTTCCATCGTGCCGACCGGCGTCTCGATCACCGTGCCGCTCGTGTATTCGAACTCTTCTCCGGGCGGGATCCGGGGTTGCTTTCCGACCACGCCTTCCCCGCGGACTTCCTGTGTCTGGTCGCGTGCATCGCGAATGATCCAGTGACGGTTCAGCAACTGCACCGCCGCGTCCCCGGCATTGCGGATGGTGATGTGATAGGCGAAGACGAACCTTGAGCTTTCCGGGTCGGATTGCTCTTCGATGTAGGCGGTCGCCACTTCGATCTCGATACGGTGTTCCGTGGAACTCATGGATGCTCTCCGGCGGTGGCCACGGCGCGGTGCGCGGTTACCGCAGCGCCCAGCAGGCCTGGTTCAGGATGGACGATCAGTTGCATCGGCAGATCTTCCAGCAGTCTCTGCATCGGGGGCTTGGCGCGAAAGGCCGCCACGAAATCCGCGTTCTGGAAATGCTCCAGCAGTCGAGGGGCGATGCCACCGGCGATGAACACACCGCCACGGGGCAGGGCCGCAAGCGCCAGATCTCCGAGTTGGCCCGCGTAGATGCTGACAAAGCGCTGGATGACCTGCAAGGCCGGGGGATGTCCTTCCCCTGCCATTCGGCCGATTTCGGCCGCCGGGTCGCGTGCACCAAGCGCCTCGCTCAGCGAGCCGTCGGCGATCTCGCGGTTCATGAAGGCGGCGATCCGGGCGATCCCGGGTCCGCTGAGCAGGTGCTCCCGGCTGCACCGTCCCTCGCCGACTCGCACCCATGCAGCCAGCGCCGATTGCCATTCATCTGCGGGTGCGAAATCGGCGTGACCTCCTTCGCCGGCGTAGAGCCGTGCCTCTGGTGGAGGGCCCACCAGGCAGGTGCCGAGGCCGGTCCCCGCGCCGACCACGAGGCGCAGCCCCTGAGGGTCCGGGCTGCCCGATTGCAGCGTCACCGTGTCCTCCGGGCCGAGCGCGTCGAGGCTGGCGCCGATGGCGGCAAAATCGTTGACCAGCACGGTCGGGGCGCCGAAGCGCCGGCGAAGTTCCCCGGAATCGAGCGGTGGCCAGTCCAGGTTGGTGGTGCGGGCCTGCACCGAATCTCCGGACCCGGTCACCGGGCCGGCCAGTGCGAGCCCGATGCCGGCGATCTCTTTGTCGGCATCCAGTTCCGTGTCGAGCCAGTGATCCAGGAGTTCCGCCAGGCTCCCGTAATCACCGCTCGGCAACCGCTTTCTGTGCGCGAACTTCCACTCGTCACCTTCGCGGTGTGCAAGCGCGACCAGCGTCTTGGTCCCACCAATGTCCGCAACGACCAGGTTCATGTCGATTCTCTCTGTCCGCGGTCCCCTGAACG
>SKQM01000231.1 GCA_007119005.1 Thioalkalivibrio sp. | reverse complement strand
TCGTTCAGCTGGCGGTTCACGCGGTTCAGCAGGCTGCGTTCGACGAAACGGCTCCTCAGGTCTTCGTCGCTGGCCGGGTCGACGTCGAGTTCCGTGGCCATTTCGCGCCAGGTTTCCGGGTTCAGCACCAACAGTGCCGACAGGAACGGCCGGCCCTCGCCGACGATCAGCACCTGCTCGAATAGGCTGTCGAGCTGGATCGCCATCTCCATGTCGGCCGGGGGGAGTTTCTCGCCGTTGCCGAGCACAATGATGTCCTTGATCCGCCCGGTGATGAAGATGTGCCCCTGTTCGTCGAAGCGGGCCTTGTCGCCGGTGTGCAGCCAGCCATCCTCGTCGATTGCCGCCTTCGTGGCTTCCTCGTTCTGCCAGTAGCCGAGCATCACCGAGGGGCTGCGGGTCAGCAGTTCGTCTTTCGGACCGATGCGCACCTCGACCTGCGGCAGCGGCACGCCGATCGAGGCGGGCAGGTTGTCGTCCGGGCGGTTCGCGCTGACCACCGGGCTGGATTCGGTCAGGCCGTACCCGTGGTAGACGGGCAGGCCGAGGCCGATGAAGAAGCGCGCGATCGGGG
The DNA here is from genome assembly GCA_007119005.1 of Thioalkalivibrio sp. Lineage (GTDB taxonomy): Bacteria > Pseudomonadota > Gammaproteobacteria > Ectothiorhodospirales > Ectothiorhodospiraceae > Thioalkalivibrio. The sequence goes on along the minus strand of SKQM01000231.1, from coordinate 2,046 downwards.
GCGGCAAGGGCGCGCCTCCGCAGACCGCGTACTGCATCCGTCCGCCGAGACGGGCCCGGACCTTTCTCGCCACCAGTCGATCCAGAAGGGGCCAGAGCAGCGCGCGCGGGGACCAGCCCGCGCGCCCCTGTTGATGTTCGAACCGGGCCCAGCCGGTGTCGACGGTCAGGCGGAAGAGGCTTCGCGCGAAGGCCGACTTCTGCTTCAGGCCCGCCTGGATCTTCGCGTACACGCTCTCGTAGATGCGGGGCACCGAGATCAGCACGGTGGGACGGACCACGGTCAGGTCCTCGCCCAGTTGAGGGATCGAGCGGGCGAAGGCCACCTCTGCGCCGATCATCATCGGCAGGTAGCAGCCGGCGGTTCGCTCCAGCGTATGCGATAGCGGCAGGAAGGAGAGGAACACGTCATCCTGGTTCAGGGGTCCGCACTGCGCAGCCGCATGGGCGTTGAACAGGATGTTGCGGTGCGACAGCATCACGCCCTTGGGTCGGCCGGTGGTGCCTGAGGTGTAGACGATGGTTGCCAGTGCATCGGGTTCGACCGGCCAGGTGATCAGGTCGCCGTGCAGGCCGAACAGCCAGTCGGAGGCCATTTTCAGGCGTGGGTCGCCGGGCAGGTCCTCGTCTTCGATGCTGTGCAGCGAGATGATGCTCTTTACGGTCGGTATGCGGTCCAGTGCCGGGGCCAGGCGGCGCCACTGGATCTTGCCTTCCACCAGCAGCAGCTTCACGCCCGCCTGCTCGAGGATGTAGGCGATGTTGTCGGCGCGGTCGTCGGTGTAGAGCGGAATGGTGATCAGTCCGAGACCGAGCGCCGCCTGGTCGAAGGTGACCCACTCCCTGCAGTTGCGCAGCATCATCGCGACGCGGTCGCCCGGCTCGAGTCCCTCGCGTCGCAGTGCGAACTGCCAGCGTGCCACCTCTGCTTCGACGTCGGCCCAGGTGCATTTCACCCAGTCCCCGCGGGCGTGGTCGTACTGTCGGTAGGCGATCTTGGTCGGGTTGGTACGTACCCGCTCGCGGAACAGGCCGGCCAGACTCTCGGCCTTTTCCGGGGTGATCACGGACGTGGTCATGACGCTCCTGAAGCAACGCGGTGCCCGGAAGGGCGGTGTCCGGGTTTTACCGGTTGGCGCGTTGGAGTGCAACTGCGGCGGGCTTTTTCAGCCCGGCCGCTACAGCCCCAACGGGTGACGGACGGGAGCGACCGCGAGGGTGCCCTGAAACAGGGTCCAGCCCACGAAGAAGATCACCAGCCCTCCCGCGATGCCGACGAGCGGCCCCGCGTACTGCAGCCGGCTCAGCGGCGTCGGCTGCAGTAGCCGGCGCGACCAGTCGCGGGCTTGCACCGCCAGCGTCGCGAGCACGGACACGGTGATCGCGGTTCCCAGCGACATCGCCAGTACGGCCGCAACGCCCGCGAGCCAGATTCCCAGCATGTACGAGACCGCCATCACCAGCACCGCCCCCGAACAGGGCCGGATGCCGACCGCAAGCACGGTCGCGTACCAGGGTCCGCGCTGGTTCGGGTTTACGTGATGGGGCGTGCCGCATCCGCAGTCGGGTCCGTGCTGGTGAAGGCCAGGTGCCGGTTGCAGCCCGCGGACGGCCAGTTGATTGCCTCCGCCGACCGGAGTGAAGGCGCCGGTTTTCGGGACGGGCCCGCCCGCCATACCGGATGGAACCGCGGCCGGGTCAGCGTGCGCCTGTGCCGCGTCACGGGCGTCCCGGTGCAGGCGCCAGATCGAGCGCAGACCACGCCAGACGAGCCAGATACCGAGCAGCGCTACCAGTAGGAAGCTCGCGAGTTCGAGGCTGCGCACCTGTCCCATCGTGTCCCGGGCCAGCCAGCCCAGAATGCCGATCAGGATCAGGACGGCGCCGATCGCGGTGACGCCCTGCATCAGCGAGGCCGCGGTGGACAGCCAGATGCCGCGGGCCAGGCTTTGCCGGTGGGTCAGCAGGTAGGTGCTGATCACGGCCTTGCCGTGGCCTGGACCGGCTGCGTGAAAGATGCCGTAGAGGAAGCTCGCGATGATCAGCG
>SKQM01000027.1 GCA_007119005.1 Thioalkalivibrio sp. | reverse complement strand
CTGGAAAGACGTGATCTGGGCCATCACCACGCGAATGGACCCGGCCCGCGACACGGTCCTGATCGAGAACACCCCGATCGACTATCTCGATTTCGCATCCCCGGTCTCAGGCCTCGGCTCGAAAATGGGCCTTGATGCGACCAACAAGTGGCCCGGAGAGACCACCCGCGAATGGGGGCGCCCGATCACCATGGACCCCGCCGTGAAGCAACGCGTCGACGAACTGTTGCAACAGTTGCAACTTTGATGCATCCCAGAATGCAATTCGCTGTCGCGCGCACGGAACCCAGACTTCAGTCACCTAGTGCTCACCGCCCTGATCCACCCCTGGCGCTGAAAAAGCCGCAACCGGTAGGTCGGGTTAGCCCAAAGGGCGTAACCCGACGGGTCGCGCACCCGCCCATGGGCGCAAGCCCCGCGCCGTCCCCGGCACCGCGGCACGTCGGGTTACGCTCCGCTAAGCTTTCACGTTAACAGGCTATCGTCGCGTGTCCCGTCAATCGCGCAGGCTGGCTGCGATCCCCGCCAAGGCGGTGTCGTATCGCGGCGACCAGCCCAACGCCTGCCGAATACGACTCGAGTCGATCCGCCGCTGTTCGCGCAGAAAGCTCGCCATGCCGGGATGCGCCGCATAGTAGGCCTCGAGATCGGGAATACAGGGCGGCAGCTTCACCCCGATCCGATCGGCCACTGCCCGGGCGAAGTCGGTACTGCTCATGTGTTCGTTGTCGGCGAGGTTGAAGAATCCCGTGGGCGCGTCGTCCTCGAGCACCCGCAGGATCACCTCGACGATGTCATCGCGGTGGATCCGGTTGCCCGGCGGGCAGATCTCGGGGCACGGGACCTGCAGCCCGGCGCGGATCTGTTCCTCGCGGAGCCTCCCGGGGCCGTAGATTCCGGGCAGTCTCAGCACCGACCACCGGGTTCCCCATCGCTCCGCCGCCGCGACCAGCGCGCGTTCGGCGTCGAGGCGTCGCAGCGCCCGTGGGGTCGCGGCGTGCAACGGAGCGTCCTCGTCGACGACGGCGCCGTCCTGATTGCCATAGACCCCGGTGGTGCTCGCATATACGAAGCGCTCGGGCGGGCGGTCGTCCAGCGCCTCGAGCACCTTGCGCAGCCGCGGATCGCCCTCGCTGTCCTTGGGCGGCGGTGCGAGATAGACGACCCGACGCGTGTCCACGCCCGCCAGATCGACCGCTCCGGCATCCAGATCCACGCAGCGAATCCGCGGATTCCCCTCCGGTTGCCGGCGCAGGCCGATCCAGGGTATCCCCAGGTCTTCCAGCGCGCGGGCCAGCGCATGACCCACGTATCCCAGCCCCACGATCAAGATTTCCCTGGTCTCCGACATCCCCACGACACCCCGGCTTGTTTGCGTTTGCACGGTGATTGTCGACAATTCGCCGCTCATTCACCAGCGGGGCGGATGCATGGCGTTCCACGTGACGGTACGGCCGGCCAATCACGAGTTCACGGTCGAAGACGACGAAACGGTCCTCGAGGCTGCCCTGCGGCAGGGCTTCGCGTTTCCCTATGGCTGCCGCAACGGGGCCTGCGGTTCCTGCAAAGGCCGCATCCTCGCCGGCGAGATCAGCTACGGCCCGAAGCGTCCGCCTGGCCTGAGCGAGGAGAACGAGGCAGCGGGTTTTGCCTTGTTCTGCCAGGCGGTGCCGGTGGACGATCTCGAGATCGAGGTGCGGGAGATCGGCGCAGCGCGCGACATCGTGATCAAGACGCTGCCCTGCCGCGCCGCCTCACTCACCCTTCTCGCGCCGGACGTACTGGAACTGCGCCTGCAGCTCCCGGCCACTGAGCGCCTCCAGTTCCTCGCCGGGCAGTATCTGGACATCCTGCTCAAGGGTGGCGACCGCCGCAGCTATTCGCTGGCCAACGCACCGCATGATGACAAGCACCTGGTGCTGCACATCAAGAAGGTCCCTGGCGGGCGATTCTCGGATGTCGCCTTCCACGAGATGAAGGAAAAGGCCCTGCTGCGCATCGAGGGACCGCTCGGCAGCTTCATCCTCGACGAGGCGTCCGAGCGGCCGCGTCTCTTCGTCGGCGGGGGTACCGGGTTTGCGCCGCTGAAGGGGATGCTGGATCACCTGATGGAAACCGGCCTGGATCGGCCACACCATCTCTTCTGGGGCGCGCGCGACGCCGCCGGCATCTACGCGCCCGAGTGGCTCACGGAGCAGGCGCAGCGCGGCGGTGGTCACTTCCAGTTCACTCCGGTTCTGTCCGACGTTCCGGCCGCCGAGGTCGCGGGCTTCCCTGCCGCCGCGGGCTGGCTGCACGACGCCGTGCTGGCGGCCTACCCGGACCTGTCCCATTTCGACGTCTACATGGCCGGGCCGCCCCCGATGATCACCGCGGCGAAAGCCGCCTTTCTGCAGGCCGGCCTGCCCGAGGAGCAGCTGTTCTACGACAGCTTCGAACCCGCGGTGCAGCCTGAGGCCGCTGCGAGCTGAGAGTTGCAGCGGCCGGGATCGCGACCAGAGGTCGCTCCTACGGGGGTGGGGGTTCGTGGGAGCGGCCTCTGGCCGCGATGGGGATGCCCCGAGCCAGCGTTGCATCCGAACCGCTCTGGCGCATCCAATCGCCCGCCCCCTTGACAGCCGCGGCTTTG
>SKQM01000032.1 GCA_007119005.1 Thioalkalivibrio sp. | reverse complement strand
GGGGGTAAGGCCGGGCTCGATCTCCCTGGCGGCCCCTTGACCTGTCAGCGGCCCTGTCGGTCGCGGTCGGTCAGCCGGTCGTTCTCGCCCTTGCGGAACTCGCCTTCGATCGTGTCGCGATGCCCAGACGCCGATTGCCGCGCGGCCGCGACCCAGACAGCCCGGCGCCGCAACAGCCCGGCAGCCGCAGACTTGCGCAACCGGGGCACCAGCAGGGCGAAGCCGATTCCGTCCGAGAAGAACCCGGGGATCACCAGCAGCACCGCGGCCAGAACCAGCATCCAGGCCTCCAGCACGTCGCGGGCGGGGAGCTCCCCCCGACCCAGCATCTCCTGCATGCGCCGCCAGTGCGCAGCGCCCTGGACCCGGAAGATCCACAGGCCGATCGCCGCAGTGACCACGACCAGCGCCACGGTCGTCAGCGCCCCGACCATCCCTCCGACCCAGGCGAAGCCGAAGATCTCGAGCAGGACGGCGCCCAGAAACACGAAGAGCGGGAACAGGGGGTGGCGCATTGCAGACTCCATCGCGGACACCGCATTCCAACATCCACCAGCGGTCCCTGTCGAGTCGGCACCCGCCGCGCGCATGATGCCGAAGCACACCGCAGCGACCCGGAAACCGGAATTTTCGCTCGGTTGGGGCGTCTCAGCCAGAGCTGACCAAGCCCGACAAACAACGGAGTTGCCTCATGCTGACCACGGCCGCCCGCACCCTGCTGGCATTGTTTGCTGCCCCCACCCTGCTAGTGCTCGTTCCGTTTTCCTTGCAGGCGGCAGCGGACCCTCGCGATCCCTACGCGCATTTCTTCCAGCCGACCTTCGGCGATTTCCAGGAAGAACTGGAGGATGCCCGCGCGGACGGCAAGAGGGGAGTGCTGATCTTCTTCGAGATGGACGAGTGCCCGTTCTGCCACCGCATGAAGCAGCAGGTTCTGAACCAGCCCGAGGTCCAGGAATTCTATCGCGAGCACTTCGCGATCTTCAGTGTCGACGTCGAGGGGGACGTCGAGATCACCGATTTCCAGGGCAACACCCTGCGCCAGGCCGACTTCGCCTTTCGCGAGTTCCGCGTACGCGCGACCCCGGTGTTCCAGTTCTTCAACCTCGACGGGGAGCCCACTGTCCGGTTCACCGGCGCGACCCGCGACGCACAGGAGTTCCTGCAGCTCGGCGAGTTCGTCGCGGAGGGTCATTACCAGCAGATGAATTTCACGCGCTTCAAGCGCGAAGCGCGCTAGCTGACGCCATGCGCACCGGCGATCGATCCCTGGTGGTACTGGCCGGACTGATCCTGGCACTGATGCCCGGGTTGTCGATCGCGCAAGCCGCGGCAGAGCCACTGCCGCAGCCGCTGCGGCTCGAGGCAGCACTCGCCGCAATCGACGCCAGCCACCCGTCCCTGCTGCGTGCCCGCGCGCTGCGCGAGCAGGCCGAACAGACGCTCGAGGGCGAACGGGCAACGGGCGACGTCACCTTCGACGCTATTCTGGATGCGCGCTGGATCGATCCGAACGACAACACACCGGACGACAGCAACAACGACTCCAGGGCGTTGCTGGTGGCCAGGAAGCTGTTGAGCGACTTCGGGCATACGACCCACCGGGTCGCCGCCAGCCAGCGCGAGGCGGAGATCACGCGCATCGAGGAGGAACTCGCTCACGCCCATCATCGGCTCGCGGTCATGCAGCGCTATTTCGACGTGCTCCTCGCCGATCTGGCCTTCGCACGGGACAACGAAGCCATGGCATCGGCCTTCGTCACACTGAACCGGGCACGGAACCGGAGCGAGCTCGGGCAGGTGTCCGACATTGACCTGTTCCAACTCGAGGCGGCATACCAGACTGCCCGCGCCCAGCGCCTGCGCGCCCAGCAGGCCCAGCGCAGGAGCCGCGCGGAACTGGGCGAGGCCCTCAACCGCCCGGACCAGGCACCGGCACAGGTACTGGGCCCCGCACTGCCACTGAACCTGCCCGCACTGCCGGAACTCGGCCAGCTGCTCGAGACCATCGACCGGGAAAGTCCGGAGATCGCGATCCGCAGGGGTCAGGTCGAGGTCGCGCAACGACGTACGTCCGCGGCAAGGACGGAGCACCGGCCGCGCCTCAGCGCTCACGCCCAGCTCGGCTGGTGGAACCGCGAATTCGGTGCCGAACGCAATCCCGCCACCGTTGGCCTGGTCCTCGAGATCCCGATCTACCAGGGTCGCCGCAGCGGTGCTGCCATCGGCGAAGCCACGGCGTTCCGACACCTCGCCGAGGCGGAACTGGCCCAGTCGATGATCGATGTCCGGGCCGCGGTGCGTGAACTGTACTTCGAGATCGAGGCCCTGCTGGTCCAGCGCGACGAGGCGATGGCGCGGATGGACTACCGGGAGCTGTACATCGACCGTGCGCGGGCACTTTACGACATGGAGGAGCAGGCGGACCTCGGCGACTCGATGGTGCAGCAGAGTGCCGCCGCCCATTTCAACGCGGCCAACGAGTACGCCCTGGCGCTGGCCTTCGAGCGCCTCGCGCTGCTGGTCGGCGATCCCTCGCTGAGCGCATTCCCCCCAGCCCCCTGATGGAGTCTTGACGATGGGCAGATTACGTATCCTGCTGCTGGCCGCCGGCCTCCTCGCCGCCCTGCCCGCAGCCGCAGTGGAGCTGCCGGCACGTGTGGACTGGAGCGAGCGCTACACCATCTCCACGCCGCTTGCCGGCGTGGTGCGCGAGATCGCGGTCCGGCCCGGCGACCTCGTCGAGCGCGACCAGGTATTGTTCACGCTCGACACCCGGCGCCTTCGCGCGGAAGCCAGGGCGGTTGAGGCGGAAATCGAGCGGCTGCGGCTCGACCTCTCCGAGGCGGACCGCGAGGTCGAGCGCGCCGAGGAACTCTATGATCGCACCCTGATCGCGATGCGCGAACGGGAACTCGCCCGCATCCAGCGCGCGATGGCGGCGGCCCGGCTCGCACGTGCGCAGGCCGAGCAGGAGCGACTTCGCGTGGACCTGGACGACAGCCGGATCCGCGCACCCGCCGCGGGACGCGTACTGACGGTGGCCATCACGATCGGCGAAGCAATCAGTCCGGCGCTGGCGCCGCCCGTGCTCGCGACCCTTGGCAGCACCGACCCGATGCGTGCGGACGCAACGGTGGATTCCGACCTCGCCGGGCGCCTGCAGCCGGGACAGACCGTGGCCGTCGACGTAGGTTCTGGTGAGACCTACGCGGGCACGATCAGCGCCGTCGGCTGGGAGATGGAAGACATCGGCTTCGGGCCGGGCTATCGTGTCCAGGTCCGGTTCTCACCTCCGGAGACGGTGCAACTGCGCTCCGGGCAGCCGGCGCGCGTACGACTGGGAGATTCCGAGTGAGCGACCTGGCCGCAGGAGCGTCCGGCGCGGAGGCCCTGCTGGTCGTCACCACGCTCGACGATGAGGGGGTGGCGGGGCAACTGGCGCGCGAGGCCGTGGAACAACGCTTCGCCGCATGCGTCCATATATTGGCGCCCGGACGTTCCGTGTACCTCTGGAAAGGCCAGGTGGAGGAGGCGCGGGAATATACGCTGCTGCTGAAGACCTCCGGCGCGCGTTATGGTGCACTGGAGAGCTGGCTGGCAGCCCGGCACCCTTACCAGACCCCCGAAATCATTGCCCTGCCGATCAGCGCCGGGCTACCCGATTACATCGACTGGATCGAACAATGCACCCGATGACCCTCAGGCACTGGCTCTCGCTGCTGCTCTTGACCCTGGCCCTCGTCCCAGCCCTTGCATCCGCGCTGTTCGACGACGACCTGCTGGACCCGGACGACGCCTTCGCGATCGAGGCCGAAGCCATCGACGGCAATACCCTTCGGGTCAGCTGGAACATCGCCGACGGCTACTACATGTACCGCGAGCAGTTCCGCTTCACGCCGGAAAGCGACGGCCTGGAGTTCGGCGAGCCCCGTATCCCCGATGGCACGGTCAAGGACGACGAGTTCTTCGGCCGGGTCGAGACCTACCGGAACCGGATCGACATCGAACTGCCGGTGCTCGCGGCCCTCAGCCGCGAGATCGAGTTCACCGCGCGCTCCCAGGGCTGCGCCGATCTGGGCGTCTGCTACCCACCGCATTTCCAGACCGTCAGCCTGACCCTGCCGGCGCTGCCGGCAGCCGTGGAGGCTGCGCCCACGACCCGGCGCAGCGCGCTGGAGGCCCTCGGCGCGATCACCGGCGGGTTCAATGACCAGGATGAACTGCTGGAGCCCGAAGTCGCGTTCGCGGCCAGCGCCCGCGCGATCAGCCAGAACGCAGTGATCCTGCGCTTCGACATCGCCGAAGGCTACTACCTCTACCGGGACAAGATTGGCGTCAGAATCGCCGAGGGTGAAGGCATCGAGCTGGGACCGGTGAACCCCCCGGACGGCAAACTGATCGAGGACGAGTTCTTCGGTGAGACCGAGATCTTCCGCGACAGTGTGGAGATCCTGGTGCCGGTGCTGCGCAGCGCCGACGACGTGGCCGAGATCGTGCTGGCCGTGGATTACCAGGGCTGTGCCGACCTCGGGGTCTGCTACCCGCCCCTGACCCAGGACGTGGCCGTGACGTTCGCGGCCGCGCTCGCCGACGAGGCCGAAGTGCTGCCGCCGACCGGCACCGAGCGCCGCCCCGCGATCGACGACACACCGGTCACCGAACAGGACCGCATTGCCGCCCAGCTCGCCGATGGCCGTATCTGGCTGGTGGCACTGGCCTTCTTCGGCTTCGGACTGCTGCTGACCTTCACGCCCTGCGTGTTCCCGATGATCCCGATCCTGTCCAACATCATCGTTGGACAGAAGAACCTGACCACGCGCAAGGCCTTCTTCATCTCGCTGGCCTTCGTGCTGGCGATGGCGTTCACCTACACCCTGGCCGGAGTGTTCGCGGGCCTCGCCGGTGCCAACCTGCAGGCGGCGTTCCAGAACCCGTGGATCATCGGCGGCTTCGTGCTCGTGTTCATCGCCCTGGCGATGTCCATGTTCGGTTTCTACGAATTGCAGATGCCCTCCAGCATCCAGAGCCGGCTCGCCAACATCAGCAACAGGCAGGAGGGGGGCACACTCGTCGGTGCGGCGATCATGGGCTTCCTCGCCGCGCTGATCGTCGGCCCCTGCGTGACCGCACCGCTGGTCGGGGCGCTGCTCTACATCAGCCAGACCGGGGATGCCGTGCTCGGCGGCATCGCGCTGTTCGCGCTCAGCATGGGCATGGGCGCGCCGCTGCTCGCCATCGGCACCTCGGCGGGCAAGATCCTGCCCAAGGCCGGACCTTGGATGGATGCGGTCAAGGCTGTGTTCGGCGTGGGCCTGCTGGCGATGGGCGTCTGGCTGCTGGAGCGGGTGATCCCCGGCGAGGTCGCCCTGTTCCTCTGGTCCAGCCTGTTCATCGTCACCGCGATCTACATGGGTGCGCTGCAGTCGCTGCCCGAGGGCGCGTCGGGCTGGCGCAGCCTGTGGAAAGGGGTCGGCCTGGTGCTGCTGGTGTACGGCGTGATCCTGATGATCGGCGCCGCAACCGGAGGCAAGGACATGTTCCGGCCGCTGGCCGGCCTGAGCGCCCCGACCGTGATGGTCGGAACCGATGGCGTGCAGCGCGCCACCCGGATGGAGTTCACGAAGGTGGACAGCCTTGCGGACGTGGAACGCGAGGTCGCCGCCGCAAGCAACCGAAATCAGCCGGTGTTCCTGGACTTCTACGCCGACTGGTGCGTCGACTGCGTTCGCCTGGAGCGGACCACCTTCCAGGATCCGCGCGTGATCCAGGCGATGAGCGACGTGCACCTGCTGAAGGCGGACGTGACCGCCAACACCTCCGATCACCGCGATCTGATGCGCGCGTTCAACCTCTTCGGCCCCCCGGCGATGGTCTTCTACGACAGCGACGGTCAGGAGCTACGGCACCGTCGTGTGGTCGGCTACCTGAACGCGGAGCGCTTCCTCGCCCACGTTGATCAGGCCATCGGGGCCCGTCCGTGACCCCCGCAGCACAGCGCCGGATGCGGGGTCTTCCGATCGCCGCCGCCACCGGCATCGCGCTGCTGACGCTGAGCGCGTGCGGAGCCCCGGATGGCGCGGAAGCGCTGGCCGGCGGCCCGGAAGCGGTTCAGGCAGACACGATTGACGCCGGGAATGCGGCCCTGCGACGCGTCGATTTTGCGTTGCCCGACCTCGACGGGCGCCCCCGCCAGCTCAGCGAGTGGGACGGCGACCTGGTACTGCTGAATTTCTGGGCCACCTGGTGTCCACCCTGCAAGAAAGAAATGCCGATGTTCCAGGAGCATTACGAGCGGCACGCCGGCCAGGGTTTCACCATCGTCGCGGTCGCCGTGGATGAGCTCGACGAGACGCGCGCGTTCGTCGATGGGTTCGGCATCGAATTCCCGGTACTGATCGGCCAGGAGGAAGCCATCGCGGTGGGCCGGGAGTACGGAAACCGGATTGGCGCCCTGCCCTACACGGTGGTCATCGACCGGGACGGGTTCGTCCGCGAGACGCACCGCGGCGAGGTCACCGAGACGGACCTCGCCGGGTGGCTGCAGCGTCACCTGTGAGGCTCGTGCAAACCCCGCGCGGCACCGGCCCAGCCCGGTAGTCCCCCCTCCCGGCCGGCAGTTCGGCAGCCTGAATCGCGCCCCTCGTGAATGCCGGGTCACGGCAGCTCACCGGGGCGGAGCGGCTGGACAGATGCCGCCCCGCTACGGCAGAATCCCCAGATCAAAAGCGGGCACTTGTTGCACGTTTCCCACAGATTCCCGACGGGATCGTTACCGATACCACCTCCAAATGGCTGAACTCCTGCTGTTGAACGGCCCCAACCTGAACCTGCTCGGGAGCCGTGAGCCGGAGCGCTACGGACAGACGACGCTCGCGGAGGTCGAAGCTGCGCTCTGCGCGCAGGCCAAACGGGCGGGGCACGGGCTCACCTGCTTCCAGAGCAACCACGAGGGTGCGCTGATCGACCGCATCCACGCCGCCCCGGGTGACGGAGTTTCCTGGATCCTGATCAACCCGGGCGGGCTGACCCACACGAGCGTGAGCCTGCGCGATGCGCTGCTGGGGGTGGCCATCCCCTTCACGGAGATCCACATCAGCAACGTATACGCCCGCGAACCGTTCCGTCGGCATTCCTATCTCGCGGACATCGCCTCGGGGACCGTCACGGGTCTTGGAACCACCGGTTACCGGCTGGCGCTGGACGCCGCCATTGCAGCCATCGAGGAGCGCTAGTTCATCATGGACATTCGCAAGGTCAAGAAACTGATCGACCTGCTGGAAGAAAGCGGGATCAACGAGATCGAGATCCACGAGGGCGAGGAGTCCGTGCGCATCACCCGCCATGCGCCCGGGGCGCAGACAGCCTATCTCGCCCCGCCGATGGCCGCGCCCCCGCCACCCGCCGCCAGTACCGGGGCGGCTCCGGCAAAGGCGGAACCGGCGGAGGTGCCGGGACACCGCGTGACCGCGCCGATGGTCGGCACCTTCTACCGCGCCCCCAGTCCCGGGGCGTCGCCCTTCGTCGAGGTCGGTTCCGCGGTGGAGGTTGGCGACACCCTCTGCATCATCGAGGCGATGAAGATGCTGAACCCGATCGAAGCCGACAAGGCCGGCACGATTCGTGAGGTGCTGGTCGACAACGGCCACCCGGTGGAATACGGGCAACCGTTGTTCATCATCGACTGAACGCTGGAAGGCGGAACGAAACGGGGCACTGCATGCTGGAGAAAATCCTGATCGCGAACCGCGGGGAGATCGCACTGCGTATCCTGCGCGCCTGCCGGGAAATGGGAATCGCCACCGTCGCCGTGCACTCGGAGGCGGACCGCGACCTGAAACACGTGCGTCTGGCGGACGAGTCCGTCTGCATCGGGCCCGCCTCGTCGACCGACAGCTACCTGAATGTTCCGGCGATCATCTCGGCCGCCGAGGTCACCGACTCCGGCGCCATCCACCCCGGCTACGGCTTTCTTTCGGAAAATGCCGATTTCGCCGAACGTGTGGAATCCAGCGGGTTCGCCTTTGTCGGCCCCCGGGCCGAAACCATCCGGCTGATGGGCGACAAGGTCTCGGCCAAGAACTCGATGATCGCGGCGGGCGTACCCTGCGTACCCGGCTCCGAGGGTGCGCTGGGCGACGATCCCGACGAGAACATGCGCCTGGCCGCGGAGATCGGCTACCCGGTGATCGTGAAGGCCTCGGGCGGCGGAGGCGGGCGCGGCATGCGCGTGGTGCATACGGAGGGCGCACTGCTCAGCGCGATCGCCCTGACCCGGACCGAAGCGCGGCAGGCCTTCGCCAATGACGCGCTGTACATGGAGAAGTACCTGGAACATCCACGCCATGTGGAATTCCAGGTGCTGGCCGACACGCAGGGGAATGCCGTCTGCCTGGGCGAGCGCGACTGCTCCATGCAGCGCCGGCACCAGAAGGTGATCGAGGAGGCCCCCGCACTCGGGATCACCCCGGAGCAGCGCGAGGAGATGATCGAACGCCTGAACCGGGCCTGCCGGGAGATCGGCTATCGCGGCGCCGGCACCTTCGAGTTCCTGTTCGAGAACGGCCGCTTCTTCTTCATGGAGATGAACACCCGGATCCAGGTCGAGCATCCGGTCACCGAAGAGGTCACCGGACTCGATCTGGTCCGCGAGCAGATCCGGATCGCCGCGGGCGAGCCGCTGTCGTTCTCGCAGGCGGACGTGCGCATCCAGGGTCACGCGATCGAATGCCGCATCAACGCGGAGGACCCGGTGAAGTTCTTTCCGAGCCCCGGAACGGTTACCCAGTACCACGCTCCCGGAGGCCCCGGAATCCGGATGGACACGCACCTCTACAACGGCTACACGGTGCCGCAGTACTACGATTCCATGGTCGCGAAACTGATCGCGCACGGACCCACGCGCGAGATCGCGATCGCCCGGATGCGGGGCGCACTCGGCGAAATCGTGATCGACGGGATCAAGACCAACATCCCGCTGCACATTGACCTGATGAACGATGCGAACTTCCAGCGGGGTGGCACCAACATCCATTACCTCGAAAAAAAGCTGAAGACTGGCGCGTGAGTCTTGCCGAACTGGAACTCGAGACGGCGGCAGACCATGCCGAGGCGATCGAGCACAGGCTCTTCGAGCTCGGGGCCGTCAGCGTGGAATTCGGCGACGCGGGTGACGAACCGCTGTTCGAGCCACCACCGGGCGCCCATCCGCTGTGGACGGCGGTCCGTGTACGGGCCATCTTCACGGATGGCCTGCGGGCGGAAATCGCCGCGGCCGTTCTCGCAGAAAACGCGTCGTTGGCCCGGCTCTCCGCGGTCGCCGACCAGGACTGGGTGCGTGCCGGGCTGGCCGGGCTGACCCGGATCCACTGCGGCGGCGATCTGTGGATCGTGCCGTCCTGGGAACCCCTGCCGGACGTCGACGGGGGAGTGTTCGTGCACCTGGATCCAGGCCTCGCCTTCGGTACCGGCAGCCACCCCACGACGGCCATGTGCCTGGCAGCATTGGGGCAAGCGCCTCCCCGGGGGCAGCGTGTGCTTGATTATGGCTGCGGTTCCGGGATCCTCGCCATCGCAGCACTGAAACTCGGCGCTGCGTCTGCGCTGGCCGTGGACATCGACCCTCAGGCCCTGCAGGCGACGCGCAGCAATGCCGGCCGCAACGGGATCGGTCCGGACGCGCTCGACATCCTGCCATCCGACACGGAACCGCCGGTCGCCGACTTCGACCTGGTCCTCGCCAACATTCTCGCCGCACCCCTGGTGGCGCTGGCACCGACCCTGGCGCGCAGCGCGCGGCCCGGAGGCCGTGTGCTGCTTGCCGGCCTGCTGGATTGGCAGGCGGGGGAAGTCATGGCAGCCTACCGGGATGACTTCGACATCGGCATCGGGGAAGAACGTGATGGCTGGGTCCTGCTCGATGGGCGGCGCCGCTAACCCCGCCACGGCTCGGAGGCGACCTCACCCGCACCCGGACCCACTGGCATGATCGTCCGCTGCCCCCACTGCGGCACCGGTCACGCCGTTCGCTACCAGCCCGGCCGGAGCCCGGGCAGCCAACGCTGCGACTCCTGTGGCAAAGCCTTCGCATTCTTTCCGGCGCTTGAGATCGAGGCCGTCGGGCTGCCACGCGACGGTGCGCGCATGGAGTCCGTCCCGGTCCTGCAGGTACCGGTT
>SKQM01000240.1 GCA_007119005.1 Thioalkalivibrio sp. | reverse complement strand
GCAGCCATCGTGGTGATGTCCGATCCGCAGTCCAACGGCGACGAGGCACTGGGGCGCGTGTTCAATGCGCTCGGAGTGGCCTACGATTTCAAGCAGAACGGTGACGACGTCACCGTGATCTTCCTGGGTGCCGGCACCCGTTGGGCCGCGCAGGTCGCGAAGGCGGACCACCCCTTGAACGGCATTTACAAGTCGGTGGAAGACAAGGTGGCCGGCGTCTCGGCAACGTGTTCGGATTTCTTCGGCGCCGCCGCCGACGCCCAGCAGGCCGGCTTCGCGATGCTGAACGACAACGCGGCGCCGGGAACCGCGGGCCTGCCCAGCCTGCGCGCGCTCTCCAGCGAGGGCTACCAGATCATGATCTTCTGACACCGACTCCGATCGGCGCGATACCCCCCGCCGCATGCACCGGACGGTTCGGCGGACTGTCCGGAGCCTGAGCACGGGAAACGCGGTCGAGTGCCTTAGAGGCCACTTTTTGGCACCGGAAAGGGGCCTTTAAGGCGTTATCGGGCCACGAAATGGTCGTTTTATTCTTTCAGATCAATGGCTTGTCTTGGTCCGGCCCGCGTGGGTGCAGTTTGGGGTAGTCGAACTGCGTCAGTCGGGCACAGCCTGCTGCCAGCGCCTGCCAGTGGTCGATGTTTAATTCCAGATGGGCAAAGGCCGAGGTTGGGAAGGAATCCAGCGGTTGACCGGTGAGCAGAACGGTCAGATCCATGAGCCCGGGGTTGTGGCCGACCAGTGCCAAATGGACCACGTTGTCCGGAGTGCCCCGAAGCAGTTGCATCAGGACATCTGCACTGGCTTCGTAGGCCTGCGGGGTGGCCAGGCACTGTTCATCCGTCAGTTGCCAGGCCTGGGTCAGCGGCTCACGGGTCAGGTTCGTGCGCAATGCCGGGCTGAATAACAGCCGGTCTGGCCTGGGAAGGTGGCGCAGGACTCTTTCCGTCAGTCCTGGCAGGTCGCGCTGTCCACGGTTGTTCAGGGGGCGGTCAAGGTCTTTCAGCCCGGTGTCCTTCCAGCTGGATTTCGCATGACGGATCAGGGTCAGTTGCTTCACGTGACTGTTTCACCTCCCGCAGCGAGACACGGCCCCGCGGCGCTACTGTCGCGATCGTTTCCAGCATATACCAGAAGACCCTTCAGGCCTTGATCCGCGGCCCGGCGCCCGAAACTGGTCGCTGCCGGGATTCGTATTGTGTTATGTTCCAGTAGGTTACTGTATGAACAGTGAGCCGTTTCTCTCCCTGGGGCCGGTTACGGGGGCAGGCGGTGTTTCATGTTGCAGAGTGCGGGCAAGGAGACGACCCATGACCCTGAACATCCCCGGCCACCGGGAACTGCGCAAGATCGTCATCCTGAACCCCAAGGGCGGGTCGGGAAAGACGACGCTCGCAATGAACCTGGCCGGTTATTTCGCCTCTCTCGGACGGCCCGCTGCCCTCATGGATTTCGATCCGCAGGGTTCCAGCATACGGTGGCTCAAGAAGCGGCCGGCCGCCCAGACTGCAATCTACGGCGTGGCAGCCTTCGAAAAGAAGACGAACGTGACGCGCAGTTTCCAGTTGCGCATGCCGCCGGATATCCGCTACGTCGTCGTGGACACGCCGGCGGCCATGACGACGGCACAACTCACCGAATTTACGCCAGGGGCCGACGCGATACTCGTGCCGGTGCTGCCATCTGCCATCGACATCGACGCGGCCTCGCGCCTGATTGCCGACCTGTTGCTGGTGGCGAAAGTGAACCAGCGCATGGGCAGGCTGGGTGTCGTGGCGAATCGGGTGCGCGAGAATAACCTGGCCTTTCACAAGCTCATGGCCTTCCTCGACCACCTGCAGATCCCGATCGTGGGCGCCCTGCGGGACAGCCAGAACTACGTGCATGCCGCCGACGAGGGCTCCAGCATTCACGAGATGCATCCCTCGAGAACGAAGAAGGATCTGGCAAGCTGGTTGCCGCTGACGAGCTGGCTGGAACCGCGGCTGAATACAGCGCTCAACGATTGCGACGCCCCGCGTTTCGGTGAATCGCCGAAGCCGTGGGGGGTATCCTCCGACGTGGTGTACCTCCACAACCATTTCCCTCGGCGCGCGGCCAAAGGTGGCGGCCATTCGCTCTAGGGTTCAACGCGAAATTCTCGCGCAGGCCCCCTCGCCAACCCTCCCCCGCAAGCGGGGGAAGGCGAGCTTGCTTTCTCAGCCCCCGCACGCGGGTGCGGGGATTGTGTTTTCCCAACCCTCCCCGCCTGGGAGAGGGCCAGCCGGGGGTGGCGGCCGGCTCAGTTGGTGACCACACCCTCGAAGGCGTGGATCTTGTCCCGCCCGGTGCTGTGAACCCAGCTCACATAGGCGTTGAACTGGTCTTCCATCGCCTGGCTGGGGAAGCGGCCGCTGGCCGACACGTTTGCGTTCAGGCTCGGCTCCAGCGCATGGGCGGGCTCGATCGGGTTGGCCAGCGCATGCTCGATCCCGAGGCCGTTTTCGTTGACCCAGCTCAGGTAACGGTTGAATTCATCTTCCATGGCCTGGGTGGGAAAGCGGCCCGACGCGGATACCTGGCCGTTCAGGCAGGGGTCCAGGTTCGCCACGGTGGCGGTGGTGGGCTGTGCGGCCGAAACAGTGCCGGCGGCGAACAGGGTGCCCAGAACGGCCAGGGCGGTGAGCGTGTTCAGCTTCGTCATCAGGGTTGCTCCTTCCGGGGGATTCCCGGTTCAAGTTTTCGATGCCCTGTATTAGACGAATCTAATATTGCAAAAGTGTGTCCGGCCCGTAACAAAGCTTTTCTTTTCGACGCGCGGAGCCGCCCTCCCGCGACGCGGGGTCGAATCCCGCTCAATACGGGGTCCCGGGCCTGCCGTTTTCTTCCAGGTCCGCCAGCCGTTCACGGGCCATTCTTCGTCCCAGTTCGATCACGGGCGCGGCGCGATGGAATTCGTGGACCATGCAGGTGTTCTTCGGGATGCTGATCACCAGGTCGGGGCGGAACACCGCAAGGTGATGCCGGGTGAGGGCGGCCTGCATCGTTTCCAGAGAGCGCATCAACACCTCCGAAAAGGCCAGGCCCTCGGCCGCGGGCGCACCGTTCATGCCGAGCGATTCGACATAGCCGAGCATGCGCCGCAGCAGGCCGGAATTGTCGTCTCCCTCGTCGTCGTCGGTCTCCGCGGGTGCCGCCGGGGCCGGCCCATTCACGTCAACGACGATGGTCAGGTCCGTCAGTGTGCGCAGCGTGGGTGCCACCGGCACCGGGTTGAGCAGCCCGCCATCCACGAGGGTTCGGCCGCGGTAGCGATGCGGCGCGAAGACCGCGGGGATCGCGATGGAGGCCCGGATGGCATCGAACAGTGAACCCTCGCTCATCCAGATCTCCCGACCCCGGTGGATGTCCACCGCGACCGCCGTATAGCTGATCGGAAGATCCTCGATGTCGCGTTCGCCGACCAGGTCCTTCAGCTGCTGCATCAGCTTGTCGCCGCGGATCATCCCGCCCTTGGAAAACGACCAGTCGAGGAGTGCGATGACGTCGGTCTGACTGAGTCCCTCGACCCAGTCGGCGTAGGTCTGCAATTCCCCCATTGCGTGGATGCCGCCGACCAGGGCGCCCATGGAGCTTCCCGAGATCGCAAGGATCTCGTAGCCGCGGGCTTCGAGTTCCTGGATTACACCGATATGCGCCAGTCCGCGGGCACCGCCCGAACCCAGCACGAGCGAAACGGTCCGGTTCCTCTGCTCCGATTGCCCTGCCATGGCGACTCCATCATCTGGGCCTGGGGCGATTGTTCGCCTCCCGGGACCGTGGGTCCAGTGCCAGCAGGATTCCGGCGTTGCCGCGCTGCTCCGATGGGCTGCTGACAGATGGACTGCCGACACTGGCGCGAAAAGCGATCCTGCGGCAAACTCGCGGAACCACGACGCCGCCGGCCTGGCCCCGACCGCGAACTCCGACAGTGCAGCGTGGCTCTGGCCGTCTGCACTGCCGGATTCCGTCCTTCGCGGTCCAGGGAGAGGAGTATTGCAATGGCCGAAGCCGCAGCTGGGCCGCATCGCTGGCGTTTCTTTCGTTTGGGAGGCTTCGACCAGGTCCGTCTGGACCGCGCGGAGGACCTCGAGCATCTGGCCGAACTGGATCCGAAGCTTTGGTCGGTGCTGAGTTGCCCGACGTCGGGGCTGGAGATCGACCGGCGTACGCTGGAACTGATCGACACGGACGGGGACGGGCATATCCGTGTTCCGGAGATCCTCGCAGCGGTGTCCTGGGCCCGCGGGATGTTGAAGGACCCGGCAAGGCTGATCGAGGGTGGCGACTCTTTGCCGCTTGCGGCGATCGACGATTCCACACCCGATGGGGCCCGGCTGCTGGCTTCCGCGCGCCAGATCCTCACCAACCTGCGCAAGCCGGATGCGGACGCGGTATCCATCGCGGAAAGCTCGGACAAATCGAAGATCTTCAGCCCCGGGTGCTTCAACGGCGACGGCATCGTGTCGCCAAGCCTGACCGAGGACGAGGATCTGCGTGCGGTGATCACGGAGATCATGGAGCGGTTCGGGGCCGAGACCGATCGCAGCGGCGAGCCGGGTGTGTCACAGGCGAAGGCCGACGCCTTCTTCGAGGAGGCGCGCGCCTTTCTTGCCTCCTGGGAACGCGCCCACGCGCAGGCCGACACGGTGTTGCCCCTTGGCGACGGCACCGTCGCTGCGGGGGAGTTGCTGGAATCTCTCCGGGCGAAGGTCGCCGATTACTTCACCCGGTGCCGGTTGGCGGCATTCGACCCCCGCGCGGCCGCGCGGCTGAATCCGCCCGAAGAGGTGTACGGAACCCTGTCCTCTCTCGAGATCTCGGCCGCGGCCGATGCGGTGGTGGCGTTGCCGCTCGCGGAGGTGGCGCCCGATCGGCCTTTGCCCCTCGTCGAGGGGCTCAATCCCGCCTGGGTGGGCCGTCTGGAACGGTTCCGGCACGATGTGGTGGTGCCCCTGCTCGGTGAGCGTACCGAGCTGGGGCAGCAGGATTGGCAGCGGATCCTGGACGTGTTCGGCCCTTTCCGGGCCTGGCGTGACGAGAACGCGGGCGAGCACGTCGCATCGCTGGGTCCGGACCGTCTGCGGGCCATCGTCGAGGGCGGGGCTCAGGACGCAATCAACAAGCTGATCGAGCGGGACAATGCCCTGGAGGCCCACGCGGAGTCGATCGACGCGGTCGAGCGCCTGGCACGCTATCACCGCGACCTGTTCCTGCTGCTGAACAATTTCGTCTCGCTGCGGGATTTCTACAATACGCACGGCAAGGCGATCTTCCAGGCCGGCACCCTTTATCTCGACGGTCGGAGCTGCGATCTGTGCCTGCGCGTGGACGACATGGCCCGGCACAGTACGCTCGCGCATTTCAGCGGCACCTACCTCGCGTACTGTGAATGCGAGCGGAAGGGGGAGGAGAAGCTGACGATCGTGGCCGGTATCACCGGCGGCGACTCCGACAATCTGATGGTGGGCCGCAACGGCGTTTTCTACGACCGCCAGGGCCGGGACTGGGACGCGACCGTGGTAAAGCTGGTGGAGCACCCGATCAGCATCCGCCAGGCCTTCTGGTCTCCGTACAAGCGTGTTGCGCGCTTGATGCAGGAGCAGATCCAGAAGTTTGCCGCCTCCCGTGATCAGGCGGTGGAGGAGCGCGCCGCAGCTGGCATCGCGGGTGCGGCGGAGCGGGTGGAGTCGGGCCAGAAGCCGGCGCCGGCGGCACCGTTCGACATCGCCAAGTTCGCCGGTATCTTCGCGGCGATCGGCCTCGCGATCGGCGCGATCGGCACCGCGCTGGCCGCGATGGTCGCCGGGCTGTTCAACCTCGCGTGGTGGCAGTTTCCGCTGGTCGCGGTCGGCGTGCTGCTCGCGGTCTCCGGCCCCTCGATGCTGCTCGCCTGGCTCAAGCTGCGCCAGCGCAACCTGGCGCCGTTGCTGGATGCCAACGGATGGGCGGTGAACACGCGTGCCCGCATCAACCTGCCGTTCGGCACCGCGCTGACCGGCGTTGCAGCCCTGCCTTCGGGATCCCAGCGCTCGCTGGACGACCCCTACGCAGAAAAGAAGCGTCCCTGGAAGACCTATCTGTTCCTGCTCGCCCTGGTGATCGTGGTGGCCGTCGCCTGGTGGCAGGGTTATCTGGGCCCAATGGTCGAGCCGGTGCTCGAGGTTCTGCGCCCACCATCGGGGGATTGACCGGAAGGGCGGTTGACGCATCGGGGGTGGCGCCGGATACTGCCCCCGAGCGGACCGGAAGGCGTCCGGTCCAGGTGCCAGCAAGGCCCTTCCACAGCCGGCCCGAGGGACTACCCGATGCCGCAGCAGACACCCGGCGACTCCCTGCCGGGACCCCTTCCCGAATGGTTTCCCCGTGGCATGGCGCTGTTGCGCGACCCGTCGCTGAACAAGGGGTCGGCCTTCACCCTGCGCGAGCGCGACATGCTGGGCCTGTGTGGCCTGCTGCCGCCCCACGTCTCCTCGCAGGAGGAGCAGGTGGAGCGGGTGCTGGAGAACTTCCGGCGCATCGAATCGCCGCTCGAGCGGTACATCATGCTGCAGTCGCTGCAGGACCGGAACGAGGCCCTGTTCTACCGCGTGATCATCGAGAACCCCGACGAGATGATGCCGGTGATCTACACGCCGACCGTCGGGCTGGCCTGCCAGCAGTACGGCCACATCTACCGCAGCCCCCGGGGTCTGTACGTCTCCGCGGCAGACCGGGGCAAGGTGTCCTCGGTGCTGCGCAACTGGCCCTATCGTGATGCCCGCATCATCGTGGTCACCGACGGCGAGCGCATCCTCGGCCTCGGCGACCTCGGCGCGAGCGGCATGGGCATCCCCATCGGCAAGCTGTCGCTGTACACCTCCTGTGCCGGGGTGCACCCGCGCCGCAGTCTGCCGGTGATGTTCGACGTGGGTACCAACAACGAGTCTTTGCTGGAGGATCCGCTGTATCTGGGTCTGCGCCAGAGGCGCCTGACCGGGGTCGAATACGACGAATTGATGGCCGAGTTCCTGGAGGCGACCCAGGAGGTGTTCCCCGGCATCGTGGTGCAGTTCGAGGACTTCGCGAACCACAACGCGTTTCGCCTGCTGCACGAATACCGCGATCGCATTCCCTGCTTCAACGACGACATCCAGGGCACTGCAGCGGTGACGATGGCCGGTGTTCTCTCTGCGCTACGGGTCACCGGCGGGGCACTGCGCGATCAGAGTTTCCTGTTCCTGGGTGCGGGCGAGGCGGCCACCGGGATTGCCGATCTGCTGACCGCCGCAATGGTGGAAGACGGCATGGACGAGGTCGCGGCCCGGCAGCGCTGCTGGATGGTCGACTCCCGTGGGCTCGTGGTGCGCAGCCGGATGGCGCTGGCGGAACACAAGCGGCCCTATGCCCACGAGCATCCGCAGGTGCAGGATTTCCACGACGCGGTCGAGATCCTGCGCCCGACGGCCATCATCGGCGTCGGTGCGGTGGCCAACGCGTTCACCCGCGAGGTCGTCGAGATGATGACGCGATTGAACGAGCGGCCGATCATCTTCGCGTTGTCCAATCCGACCTCGAAGTCCGAGTGCACCGCCGAACAGGCCTATGCCTGGTCGGGTGGCAAGGCCCTGTTCGCGTCGGGCAGCCCGTTCGATCCGGTGGAATTCGATGGACAACGGTTCGTACCGCGGCAGGGGAACAACTCCTACATCTTTCCCGGCGTGGGCCTGGGTGCGGTCACCGTGCAGGCCTCGCGGATCACCGACAGCATGTTCATGGCTGCGGCACGCGCGCTGGCTGAAAGCGTGGAACAGGCGGATCTCGAGCAGGGCTCCCTGTACCCGTCCCTGCTGCGGGTGCGCGATGTGTCGCTGCGGATCGCGGTGGCGGTCGCGCGGGTCGCCTTTGCCGAGGATCTCGCGGGTATCCCCGAACCTGCCGACCTCGACGCGGTGATGCGCGACCAGATGTACGATCCCGCTTACGTCAGCTACGTGGGCTGATGCCGTCCAGGGGTTCCCGCCGGGCCTCGGCATGACCTGCCCCGGTCGGGGCAGGCTTGCGGGGCCGGGAGGCGGTACCTAAAATGCATGCCCCTATGTGAAACCGCGGTCGAACCAAACGCGGGTTTCGCGTTCTCATGGCTGTACCGATAGTGGAGTCCCTAAATGCCCTG
Organism: Thioalkalivibrio sp.; assembly: GCA_007119005.1. Taxonomy (GTDB): domain Bacteria; phylum Pseudomonadota; class Gammaproteobacteria; order Ectothiorhodospirales; family Ectothiorhodospiraceae; genus Thioalkalivibrio. The sequence continues at coordinate 2,002 of SKQM01000240.1, read as the reverse complement.
GAACGAACCGGGAAACAATCAGCGCGATCCGTGGAGCGGCGGCCAGCGTGGCGGTGGCAGTGGCGGTGGTGGTGGTGGCCAGCGTCCGCCCGACCTCGAGGAAATGATGCGCAAGGTGTCGGCGCAGCTGAACAGCCTGTTCGGCGGCAAGGGCGGCGGCAGTGATCCGGATGGCGGTGGTGGGTTCGGCATGGGCCGGAACTCCAAGGCGGTGATCAGCCTCGCGGTTATCATCGCTGTGGTCGTGTGGCTGGCCTCCGGGTTCTACATCGTCAGCGAAGGTGAGCGGGGCGTGGTGTTGCGCTTCGGTGCCTTCCAGAAAGTTTCGTCCCCCGGTCCGAACTGGCATCTGCCGTTCCCGATCGAGCGGGTGGAGGTCGAAAACGTCGACAGCATCCGTACCCTGCAGAACCGGGCGCTGATGCTGACCGCCGACGAAAACATCATCGACGTGGACATCGCGGTACAGTACCGCGTGCTGGACGTCGTCGACTACAAGTTCAACGTGCGCAACCCGGACGTCACCGTGCAGCAGCTGATGGAATCAGCCATTCGCGAGAGCGTCGGGAAGAGCAGGCTGGACTTCATCCTCGGCGAGGGCCGCGGCGAGATCGCGATCAGCTCGCGCCAGACCCTGCAGCAGGCCCTGGATTCCTACGGCGCGGGCCTGATCGTCACGGCCATGTCGATGCAGCAGGCGCAGCCGCCCGAGCCAGTACAGGAGTCGTTCGCGGACGCCATCCGGGCGCGTGAGGACGAGGCCCGCTTCCGCAACGAAGCGGAGGCCTATGCCAACGGCCTGATCCCGCGTGCTCGCGGTCAGGCGGCCCGTATTCTCGAGGAGGCGGAGGCCTACCGGGACCAGGTCATCGCCAAGGCCGAGGGTGATGCTGCCCGTTTCACCCAGCTGCTGACCGAATACAGGGTGGCGCCCAGTGTGACCCGTGAACGCATGTACATCGAGGCCGTCGAGGCGGTCTTCCAGGGTTCGAACAAGGTCATGCTCGACGTCGCTTCCACCAACAACCTGATGATGCTGCCGCTGGATCAACTGCTGGGTGGCGAGCCGCCCAGGCCCGCTACGGGTACGGTGCCGCAGCCGCTGGATACCAGCCGCAGTGCTTTCGGTATCAGCACCCCGAGTCAGACCCCCAATCGCACGGGCACCCGGCCTGATCCGCGTGCGCGGGAGGTGCGCTAATGCTTCGCATAGCAGGAATCGGAGCGATCGTCGCGGCGATCGTCATTGCCATGTCCACCTACACCGTCGACGAGCGCGAGCGGGTGATCCTGTTCTCGCTGGGCGAGGTGCGCAAGGTGGACCTGGAGCCGGGGCTGCATCTCAAGTTCCCGCTGATCAACAACGTGCGCTTCTTCGAAGCGCGCATTATGACCCTGAACATTCCGCCGGATCGGTTCCTGACCAGCGAGGCGAAGAACGTCATCGTCGACTTCTACGCCATGTGGCGCATCGACGACGTGGGACAGTTCTTCCGAGCGACGCGCGGCGACGAACGGAACGCCGAGGAGCGGCTGGCCCAGATCCTTCGCGATGGCATGCGTAACGAGTTTGCGCGCTTCGAACTCGCGCAGGTCGTGTCGGGCGAGCGCACCACCATCATGGGGGCGGTCCGCCAGGAGGCCCTGGAGACCGCTCGCGAGCTGGGCGTCACCCTGGTCGACGTGCGCATCCGTCGCATCGACCTTCCGGACGAGGTCTCGGAATCGGTGTATGACCGCATGCGGGCCGAGCGTCAGCGTGTTGCCCAGGACTTCCGGGCCCGTGGTCAGGAAGAAGGCGAGCGGATCCGTTCGCGTGCCGACCGCGACCGTACGGTGATCCTGGCGAACGCCTATCGGGAGTCCGAGGAGATCCGCGGCGCCGGTGACGCCCGGGCAACCGAAATTCTCGGCGTGGCCTTCGGTTCCGATCAGGAGTTCTTCACCTTCTACCGCAGCCTGATCGCCTATCGCAACGCGATCGCCGGCGAGGGCAGCACCT
>SKQM01000010.1 GCA_007119005.1 Thioalkalivibrio sp. | reverse complement strand
GCGTGTTCGAGTTCAAGTATTTCTTCTCCAGCCACGTGGGCACCAGCGACGGCGGCGAATGTTCCGCCACCGCGATCCGTGCGATGATCCGCCAACTGATCAGCGAGGAACCGCCCAACCGCCCGATGAGCGATTCCCGTCTCGCCCAGGTCCTGTCGGACCGGGGCATCAACGTGGCCCGGCGCACCGTGGCCAAATACCGCGAGGCGATGAACCTGCCCCCCTCCAGCGAGCGCAGGCAGCTCCTCTAGACCTCGCGGTCCACCAACGCAAGGAGTGTGAGTATGCAAATCAATCTGACCGGCCATCACGTCGACATCACCGATGCACTGCGTGACTACGTTCAGGACAAGTTCGGCCGCCTGGAAAGGCACTTCGACCAGGTGATCGACATTCATGTCGTGCTCACAGTGGAGAAGAACCACAACAAGGCGGAAGCCAACCTGCAGGTCAGCGGCAACCACATCCACGCCGATGCAACGCACGAGGACATGTACGCCGCGATCGACGGCCTGATCGACAAGACCGACCGGCAACTGATCAAGCACAAGGAGAAGATGAAGGACCACCATCGCGCCGAAGGCGCACAGCGCAACCGACAGCAAACCGCCTGAGCAATGCAGATCGCCGATCTCGTCCGCGAGGACCGGGTCCGCCTCGACTCCGGCATCACCAGCAAGAAGCGCGCGCTGGAACGGCTCAGCGAACTGCTGGTCGGGGATGATGCCGGGCCGACGGCTGGCCTGGTCTTCGACGCCCTTTCGGCGCGGGAGCGGCTGGGCTCGACCGGCCTCGGCCACGGGGTGGCCATCCCCCACGGCCGCATGGCCGAGATCGATGCCCCGAGGGTCGCGGTGCTCCGGCTGGAACAGGGCGTGGATTTCGAGGCCATCGACCACGAGCCCGTCGACATCCTGATCGCGCTGGTCGTACCCGAGGAGTCCACCAGCGAGCACCTGGAACTGCTGGCGCAACTCGCACGCGCCCTGTCCCAACCCGACAACATCGCCTCGCTCCGGCGCAGCGCCGACAGCCCCGCCCTGCACCTGGCCGCCAACACCGCCTTCCGCAATGCCTGAAAGCGTCAGTCTCGCCGACCTGGTCGCCGCCCTCGGGCCGCGCACCGGGTTGGTGTATGTCCACGGCGAGGCGGAGGCGCAACAGCGACTCCTGCACGAGCCCGGCGACACCGACCTGCCGATAGCCGGCCACTTCAACCTGATCCGCCCGAACCGGATCCAGGTGATCGGCGACCGCGAGGCCCGCCACATCGAGACGCTGAAACCTGCCGAGCACGAGTGCCTGATCCTTGATCTCGCCGCCAGCGGCACGGTGGCGGTGATCTTTGCGGAGGGCACCTGTCCCTTCGAAAAACTGCCGCCTGAATGCGGCAATCCCCTGCCAGCGGTCCTCTGCACCCAGACCGGAAGCCACGAACTGATCGCGCTGCTGCGCTACTTTCTGCAGCAGCGGCTGGCGCACTCCGTGGTGCGCCACGGTGTCTTCATGGAGATCCTCGGCGCCGGGGTGCTGATCAGTGGCGAATCCAGCGTTGGCAAGAGCGAGGTGGCGCTGGAACTCGTGAGCCGCGGCCATCGGCTGATCGCGGACGATGCCCCGGAATTCGCCCGCATCGCCCCGGACATCATCCGGGGCACCTGCCCCCCGCTGCTGCGCGATCTGCTCGAGGTGCGCGGCCTCGGGGTCCTGAACATCCGGGCGATGTACGGGGATTCGGCAATCAAGCGCGGCAAGTATCTCCGCCTGATCATCGACCTGCGCGACCGGGACCAGCACGCCACCCTGCCGGACGACCGCATGAACGGCTGCCGGGGAGAGGAAGAGGTGCTCGGCCTGAGAATCCCGGTGATCAGCCTACCCGTCGCTCCGGGGCGCAATATCGCGGTGATGATCGAGGCGGCGGTCCGCGCCCACCTGCTGCGCCTGCAGGGCTATGCCGCCGGAGACGACCTGCGCACGCGCCTGCGTCAGCAGCTGGCTTCGGAGTCCGCGCCACAGGAAGGAGATCGGGCCTGACCATGCGTCTCCTGCTGCTCAGCGGCCTGTCCGGCTCCGGCAAGACGGTGGCGTTGCACACGCTCGAGGACGAGGGCTTTTTCTGCGTCGACAACCTGCCGCTCAACCTGCTGAACGGGCTGATCGAGGAACTGCACACCGGAAGCCACCGCAACGATGGAAGGGTCGCAGTCGGCGTTGACGTGCGCAGCGGCCGCGAGACGCTGCAGGGCTTCCCGCACGAACTCGCGAGACTGCGCGCACGGGGACTGCAGGTGGAGGTCGTTTTCCTGCACGCCTCCGATGGGGCCCTGTTGCGCCGCTATCACCACACGCGGCGCCGGCACCCGCTGGCGCGCAAAGGCGTCCCGCTGATCGAGGCGCTTGCGCTGGAGCGGGAATGGCTGGGCCCGATCGCCGCGAATGCCGACCTCAGCATCGACACCAGCGACCTGACCATGCATGATCTCGCCGGTTCCGTACGCGCCCGCCTCGCAGCACACACGCCCGAGAGCCTGTCGCTGCTGTTCCAGTCGTTCGGGTTCAAGCACGGGGTGCCGGTGGACGCCGACTTCGTCTTCGATGTGCGTTGCCTGCCCAACCCGCATTACGAACCGGGGCTCCGGCACCGCACGGGGCAGGAACCCCCGGTCATCGACTTCCTCGAGGCCCACCAGGAGGTCGAGGAGATGTTCGAGAGCATCCAGGCCCACCTGGAGCGCTGGCTGCCCCGTATCGCGGATGGCCATCGCAGCTACCTGACAGTGGCCATCGGCTGCACCGGAGGACGCCACCGGTCGGTCTACCTGGTCGACCGCCTCGCCGGCGCATGGCGCGGCGTCCGGAAATTCACCGTGAGCACCCGGCACCGGGAGCTCGACGATCACCTGAAGGATGCGGAGTGAGACGATGTCCGTCGGTCTGCTACTGATCACACACCAGAACCTCGGCGAGACCCTGCTGCAGACGGCCCGCAGCATGCTCGGGGAACTGCCGGGGGCCTGCGAAGCGCTGGCAATGTCCCAGAGCGACGACCCCGACTCGGTGGAGTCCACCGCGCGGACCCGCCTGAAGACGCTGGACAGCGGCGACGGTGTGCTGATCCTGACGGACATGTTCGGGTCGACGCCCGCCAACGTAGCCAGCCGGCTGGCCTGGGGTGCGAGCCGCCGCGTGATTGCCGGGGTGAACCTGCCGATGCTCGTGCGGGTGCTGAATTACCGCGACCTGCCGCTGAGCGAACTCGTAAACAAGGCGCTCAGCGGTGGCCACGACGGCATCCTGCTCTGCGACCAGGAGTGCTCGGATGCCGCATCGCGCAGTGCCCATCGTTAACCGGCTCGGCATGCACGCCCGGGCCGCGGCGAAGTTCGTCGGCCTCGCAAGCCAGTACCAGGCCAACGTATTCGTCAGCCGCAGCGGGCGCGAGGTGAACGGCAAGAGCATCATGGGCGTGATGATGCTGGCGGCCGCCAAAGGTACGGAGGTCGAGATCCGGACCGAGGGCGCGCCGGATGCCGGGGAGGCACTGGACGCCCTCAGCGAACTGATTGCGAATCGGTTCGGCGAGGAGAACTGAGCCCCCCTCCCCAGCCCTCGCCCGCCAGCGGGACAGGGGGATCGGCAGGGGGTGCCTGCCAGTTTCCGCGTCAGGCGAACATCGGCAGAGTCTGCAGAAACGCGAACCACAGCGGCAGCGTGACCAGCGATACCGCTGTCGTCAGCGTGACCGCGGCGGCATACAAACCGGTATCCAGACCGAAGCGGTCGCAGAACACCAGCCCCAGCACCATCGCCGGCATCGCGGCCTCGAGCACCGTCGCCATTCCCGGCACACCGTCCAGCCCGAGACCGGCGGCCAGCACCAGAGCCACCAGGGGTGCGAGCATCAGCTGGATCACGGTCACCGCCGCGAGCGCCGGTGCGTCGCCCCTGCGGAAACGGTCGAAGGTCAGCGCCAGACCCAGTGAGAACAACATCAGCGGGGTGACTCCGTGGGCAAGGAAACCCAGCCACTCGTCCAGCCACGCGGGCATCGGCGTACTCGTGAGGTTCAGCGACACCGCCAGAAGCGCCGCCCAGATGGAGGGCACGGCGAACAGCCCACGCAGGAGATTCGCCCCGGGCTCGCCGCGATCGCCGTAGTGCCGCGCGATCAGCACCCCGACGGTCAGCAGCAGTGGCAGCGCGGCGAACAGGTCGAACTGGATCGCGACCGCCCGCCCGGGTTCTCCGAACAAACGGTCGAGGATCGGTAGGCCGAGGTAGACGGCATTGGGCCACGCCGCCACCAGAAGCATCGCCCCGATCGCGGCCCGGCTGGACAGGCAGACCCGGCAGACGAGACCGGTCATCGCCAGCGACGCGAGCACGGTCAATCCGGCCACCGCGGCGATCTGCATCGAGACCAGCCCCAGCGGGGCCGCCCACAGCACCTTCAGCACCAGTGCTGGCAGCAGCAGGTAGTAGACCAGCGTGGTCAGCACCCGCCGGGTCTCCCCGGCATCGAGCCCGCCGGGACGCAGCACGCTCCACGCCACACCGCAGGCGATCAGCGCGCCCATCTGAGCCATTACACTCAGCATGGGGTCGCGCCGGCGGCGACTAACCTGAAGAGCGCGAGCAACACGCGCCGGGCGCCCCTCTCCCGCTTGCGGGACACATCCGCCGCGAACCGGTTTCGAACAGCCACAAGCCGGCCCGAGGGGTGACGGGCCGGATGCCCGGGGTACGGAAACGGGGAGAGGGAACGATCACTGCGATCCGCGACCGGTTCCGTACTGTGCGGGTGGCAGGTATCGCGGCGAGGGCCGGTACGGATCGATCAGGCGCCTGCGGCCCCCTCCTGCTGGCGGCGGATGTCCTCGTGCACCTGTGCCATGTCCAGCGCCTTGACCTTGCCGATCACGTCATCCAGCTGTCCGGCGCTGAGCATTCCTGGCTGCGCGAAAATGATCACCTGCTCGCGGAAGATCATTAGGGTCGGGATCGACCGGATCTGGAAGGCGGCAGCCAGCGACTGTTCGTCCTCGGTGTTCACCTTGGCGAACACCACGCCGTCGTGCTGCTCGGACGCGGCCTCGAAGGTCGGCGCAAACGCGCGGCAAGGCGCACACCACGGTGCCCAGAAATCGACGATGACGATGTCGTTTCCGGTCACGGTGGATTCAAAATTTTCCTGGGTCAATTCCTGAACAGCCATCGAATACTCCCGTTGAGTCTTGTGCGGACGATACCAGCACGCACCGCCGCTGTCAGGGATTCTGCGCGGCGAGCATGGCTGTGCGCAGGCGCTGCAGTCGCTGCAGGGGATCGTCCTCCTCCAGCAGCTCCTGCTTGATCTCGAGATCGAGGGGCAGCAGCTCGGTCAGCCTCCCGGCCACCCACGCGGCATCGCCGATCCGGCGTTCGAGATGCGACCAGGGCGTACCGAGCTGTTCGAGCAGACGGTCGAGCAGGCCGGCGAGAGACGCATACTCCACCGGCAGTTCCACCGACGGCCATTCCTCCAGCGGCACCACCTCAGCCACCAGCAGGCCATCGGGCCGCCGCTGGTGCGACAGCACCCGGACCCGTTCCCGGCCACTGGCCAGGATTCCGAGCAGGCCGTCGGCCCGCTGCTCCCAGTCGATGATCTCGGCGCGCGTACCGATGTCGGCGAACCGGACCTCCGCCGAGGTCTCGCTACCGCCGCGGATGGCCACCACGGTGAAGCCGGTACCCCCGCCCCGCATGCATTCCCGGACCATGTCGATGTAGCGCGTCTCGAAGATGCGCAGCGGCAGCAATCCCTCTGGAAACAGCACGGTATTCAGAGGAAACAGTGGAACGGTCTTCATGGGGCGTCACCCCCCTCCGGAATCGGGCGCTCGCCCCAGCGAGGCCCGAGTGCGTGGGCGATCTCGAGGTGATCCAGCACCCGTGCGACCATGAAATCCACCAGGTCGGCCACGGTCTGCGGGCGATGGTAGAAGGCGGGATTCGCCGGCATGATCACCGCCCCCATGCGTGCGAGGCGCAGCATGTTCTCGAGATGCACCTCGGAAAAGGGCGTCTCGCGAACCACCAGCACCAGCTTGCGCCGCTCCTTCAGAACCACGTCGGCGGAGCGTTCGATCAGGCTGCGCGACGCACCGGTCGCCACGGCCGACAGGGTCGCGGTGGAACAGGGGCAGACCACCATGGCTCTGGGAACCGACGAGCCACTGGCCACCGGTGCCGTCCACTGTTCCGGACCATAGCAGCGAATCTGCTCCGGGGCAGCCCCGAAGCGCTCGGAGAAAAAGCGCGCGATTTCCGCCGGACGGCCGGGCACCGACAGCTCCGTTTCCAGGCCCAGCACCACCTGCGCGGGGCGGGACAGCATCAGGTGGACCCGCTCGCCGGCCGAAACCAGACACTCCAGCAGACGGATGCCGTACTGGACGCCCGATGCACCGGTCAGGGCCAGTGCCAGATCAGATGCCGCCATCCCGGGTCTCCCGAAGGCGCGTCAACAGGGTCTCGTGAATGCCACCGAATGCGCCATTGCTCATGATAACCACCCAGTCGCCCGGGCGCGCGGCACGCACCAGCGCCTCCGTGAGCTCCACGATCGTGGAGGACAGGTGCAGACGGGGACCCAGGCGTTCACGGATCCCGTCCGGCGACCAGTGCAGATCCTCGGGCAGGAACAGAAAAACACCGTCCGCCGGTTCGAGGGAACCGCCCAGCGTCTGCGCATGCACCCCCATGCGCATGGTGTTCGAGCGCGGTTCCAGCGCAACCAGCAGCCGCCCGCCCGGCGGCAGCGCCGCACGCAGGCCGGCCAGGGTCACAGCGATCGCGGTGGGATGATGTGCGAAATCGTCGATCACCCGGACCCCCCCCGCCTCGCCACGCAACTCCTGGCGCCGCCGTACCCCGGAAAACCCCGAAAGGGCCGCGACGCCCTGCGTCAGCGGGACACCGGCATGGCGCGCCGCACCCAGCGCCGCCAGCACATTCGCCACATTGTGCTCGCCGGTCAGCGACCAGTGGACCTCACCCACCGGCCGGCCCGCGAAACGAACCTCGAAGCGCGAGCCCTCCGGGTTCAACCTGCGGGCGTCGAGGTCTGCGGGACCTGTGGCGCTGAAGCGAACCACCGGCGTCCAGCAACCCTGCTCCAGTACCCGCTCGAGCGACGGGCTCCCGGTGTTGACCAGCACTTGGCCCTGGCCAGGGACAGTGCGCAAAAGATGGTGGAATTGCCGCTCGATCGACGCCAGATCCGGGTAGATGTCAGCATGATCATACTCGAGATTGTTCAGGACCAGCGTCCGCGGCCGGTAATGGACGAACTTCGCGCGCTTGTCGAAGAAGGCACAGTCGTATTCGTCGGCCTCGATCACGAAAAACGGTCCGCCGCCCAGCCGGGCGCTGACCCCGAAGTCGCGCGGCACACCGCCGATCAGGAACCCCGGATCGAGTCCAGCCGCCTCCAGCAGGAAGGCCAGCATGCTGGCGGTCGTGGTCTTGCCGTGGGTTCCCGCGACAGCGAGCACCCAGCGGCCCTGCAGGATGTTCTCGGCCAGCCACTGCGGCCCCGATACGTACGGCAGTCCGCGGTCCAGCATCGCCTCGACCACCGGCAGCCCGCGGCGCATCACGTTGCCCACCACGATCAGCGCGTCGGCCGGCAGGTCTTCGGGGTGGTAACCCTCGCGATACGGAATGCCGGCCTGGCGCAGCTGGCCGTCCATCGGCGGATAGAGGTTCTGATCGGCGCCGGAGACTTTCACCCCGGCGGCGGCCGCCAGTTGCGCAAGACCGCCCATGAAGGTCCCGCCGATCCCGAGCACGTGGATCGGACGGCTCATACGCCGACCAGCCCCAACGCCAGCTGCGTGACGACGCTCGAGAGGATGATGAAGCCCAGCGCAATCGCCACGCCGGTCATGCGCGTCGCGAGTCCGAGCGCCTGCTGGAGAATGTGCCCGAAGGCCAGGAGCAGCCAGACCACCAGGCCGAGGTAGGCGATCAGCGACGGTGCGGAGACCTCGCCCTCCGCGAAGTCCGGCGGGAAGAGACCGAGCAGTACGGCCATCACCAGCCCCAGCAGGGCGCTGACGCCGACCATCGCGGTGTAGGTCTGCATCCAGCGCGCGGACAGCCCCTGCAGACCCAGCAGCGTCATCACGAACAGGTAGAGCACCGCAAGGTCCAGCGCGCTGAGGAACAGGCTGGTCGCGAACCCGTACATCGGGGCGGCAATCAGGATGCCCGAAAATACCGACGCCCCCATCCAGAACACCAGCACGCTCTGGTCACCCGGCAGATCCTGCGGCCCCCGGCGCAGGCGCAGGATCTCCAGCATCGGCACGACGGTATTCAGGCTCATCAGAACTCGTCCTCGCGCTCCAGCGCCTCGAGGGCCTCGAGCTCGTCCAGCTCGTCCAGCCAGGTGTCGTCGTCCACGACCTCGCCATCGCGGACCAGGAACTCCCGGCGCTGCAGCCAGAGGTCCCGCACCGCGACGTAGCGGTCATCCGAGTACGCGGCCAGCAGGTCCTCGGTCGCCAGCAACCCGGCTCGGGTGTGCACCACGTCCAGCACCAGCAGCGCCCAGAAATTGTCGCGCAGTTCGCGTTGGTCACCGATCGTGTAGTTGCGGGGGTTCGTGTAGAAGTCGACGACCATAGCCGGACCATCTCGCGCGGTGCTCGGGCCGAGAAACGGGATCTGCAGATACGGTCCGGCCGGAACGCCCCAGACCCCCAGCGTCTGCCCGAAGTCTTCGTTGTGCTTGGGCAACCCCATCGGGCTTGCGACGTCGATCAGCCCGAAGATCCCGAAGGTCGAATTGAACATGATCCGCGCGGTATCGGACGCGGCGTTGTGAAACTTGCCCTGCAACACGTTGTTGAAGGCCACCCGGAAATCGTCGAGATTGGAAAAGAAGTTACCGACACCGGTGCGGACGGGCTGCGGAAATTCGGCATAGACCTCGGCGGTCGGCTTCAGTATCGCGCGATCCAGGCCGTCGTTGAAGGCGAAGACCGCGCGGTTGTAGCGCTCGAAGGGGTCGGCCGGATGGCGGTCCTCGGACGGAATACTCGCGCAGCCGGCAAGTGCGGCGACCAGCAGCACGAGGAGCACGCGGCAGAGGAGTCTCACGGGGGACTTGTGCATCCGGATCTCTGTTGTCTCTCGGTGCACCGGGCCGGCGCACCCGGCGCCGGCCCCGCAAACCGGAGGCTCGCCTTGGTCAGACCTGCGACCGGTTGCGGCTGGCCGCGATGCGAAGGCGCAGCGCGTTGAGCTTGATGAAGCCGGCGGCATCCTTCTGGTCGAACGCGCCGGCGTCCTCCTCGAAGGTCGCGATCGCGTCATCGAACAGGCTGTCCGACTCCGAGCGCCGACCTGCGACGATCACGTTGCCCTTGTACAGCCGCAGCCGCACGCTGCCGTTCACCACCGACTGCGTCTGGTCGATCGCCGCCTGCAGCATGCGTCGCTCGGGACTCCACCAGTACCCGTTGTAGATCAGGCTCGCATAGCGCGGCATCAGTTCGTCCTTCAGGTGCGCGACCTCGCGGTCGAGCGTCAAAGACTCCAGCGCGCGCCGCGCCTTGAGCAGAATCGTCCCGCCCGGCGTCTCGTAGCAGCCGCGCGACTTCATCCCGACGTAGCGGTTCTCGACCAGGTCGAGGCGCCCGATCCCGTTCTCGCCACCGATCCGGTTCAGCTCCGCCAGCATCTGCGCTGGGGTCAACGGCATCCCGTTCAGCGTAACCGGGTCACCCCGTTCGAAACCGATCTCCACCACCGCCGAGGTGTCGGGTGCCTTTTCCGGAGACACCGTCCAGCGCCACATATCCTCCTCGGCCTCGGTCCAGGGGTCCTCCAGTGGACCGCCCTCGTAGGAGATGTGCAGCAGGTTCGCATCCATCGAGTACGGCGACTTCTTGCCCTTCTTTGCGAAGTCCACGGGGATCGCGTGCTGCTCGGCATAGGCCATCAGCCGCTCGCGCGAAGTCAGATCCCACTCGCGCCAGGGCGCGATCACCTGGATGCCAGGCTTCAGCGCATAGGCACCGAGTTCGAAGCGGACCTGGTCGTTGCCCTTGCCGGTCGCACCGTGCGAAATCGCATCCGCTCCGGTCTCGTTCGCGATTTCCACCAGCCGCCTTGCGATCAGCGGGCGG
>SKQM01000037.1 GCA_007119005.1 Thioalkalivibrio sp. | reverse complement strand
CGGCGCTGCCGTTGTCGGCGAAGAAGCAGCGGGTCAGTGGTTCCGGCGTCAGTCCGATCAGCCGCTCGGAGAGGCGCACCACCGGTTCGTGGGTGCAGCCGGCCAGGATCACGTGCTCCAGTTGGTCCAGCTGGTCACGGATCGCCGCGTTGATGGTCGGGTTCGCGTGTCCGAACAGGTTCACCCACCAGGAGCTGATTGCGTCCAGATACCGCTTGCCTTCGAAATCCTCCAGCCAGACCCCCTGGCCTCGCCGGATGGCCAGCATCGGGAGAGTGCCCTCCTCCCCGTAGTCTTTCATCTGCGTGCAGGGGTGCCAGAGGGTGGCGAGATCGCGTTGCTTCAGCGTATTCGAGTCCATGCAGGCATTGTAACGCCCGATCGCGGGATCGAGGACGTGCCGGAACACTGAGCGCGCGCCGCCACCAGGCGGGAGAGAAAAGATGGATCCCGCGGTTTCCTCCGGGGACAGACTTATGTATCTCTCCCCTCCCTACGAGGTTGCCAGCATCTCCGCGTATTCGTCGTCGAAGAAGAAGCGATCCTCCCCAAACGCCGGGCGCAGCTGGTCGAGCCAGGTCGCGTTTTCGTCGTAACGCGCGAAGAACGGCCGCTGCACCCAGTCCGGGTTGCGGCCCTGCACGAAGCGCAGCGCGAAGACCTTCTCACCGTGAATCTCGGTCACACCCTGGACTTCGACCTTGCCGGGCCCCGCGCTCATCGACGGTCCGCGTGCGGTGCGCGCGAGCCCGGACACCGACTGCATCGCCTCGCGGTAGATCGACCAGGCGCGGGCCAGAGCCACCTCGAAGTACTGCCGGGCGCCGGTATCCCGTTCGACGAACATGTAATAAGGGTGGATGCCGACACCGACCTGATCGCGCCAGAGCCGCGCCCAATCCCCGGGCCGGTCGTTGATGTGCGCGAGCAGCGGACCCTGCGAGCGGATGGTCACACCGGTCTCCCGGAGACGGCGGATCGCGGCCCGGGCGATGGGCGTGTCCAGTTCCCGCCAGTGGTTGTAATGGGCCATCACGGCCACGTTCTTGCCGCCGTCCACCAGCCGCTCCAGCAGCCTCAGCAAATCGTCGGCATCCGGATCGGTGACGAACCGGTAGGGCCAGAACGTCAGGGCCTTGGTGCCGATCCGGAGATTCCGGACATGCTCATACTCGGGTGCGAGCAGCGGCTCCAGGTACTGGCCCAGGTTACGGGTCTTCATCACCATCGGATCGCCGCCGGTGACCAGCAGGTCGGAGACATCGGGGTGCGCGCGCAGGTAGCCGAGAATCTGCTCGGCTTCGCTGGAGGCCATGCGCAGCGTCTTGTCCCCCACGAACTGCGCCCAGCGGAAACAGAAGGTGCAGTAGCTGTGGCAGGTCTGCCCCTGGCTAGGGAAGAACAGCACGGTCTCGCGGTACTTGTGCTGCAGACCCTCGAGTATCCGCCCGTCGGCATCGCGTGGCCGATTCAGCTCGAGCTGCCCGGCCGGGTGCGGGTTCAGCGTTTCGCGCAGGTCCCGGGCCAGTGCGGCGATCTCCTCCCGCCCGGCCCCGGAACGATGCAGCCCCGACATGCGCTCGAACGCCTCCGGCTCCAGCATCCCGCGCTGTGGGAAAGTGAGCTGGAAGATCGGGTCCTCGGGCACGCGGGACCAGTCGATCAACTCGTCGATCACGTACTGATTCACCCGAAAGGGCAGGACGCTGGCGACCACCTGCATCTCGAAGCGCATTTCTTCGGGCAGTCTGTGCAGCGATTCGATGCGCTCCAGACTTCGTTCGTTGAAGACCTTGAAACTACGCGGTTCGATGCTCCCCAGATCGGGGTCGCGAAAGAACTTCAGAACTGAGTTCATACAGTTCCTCCTGAAACGGAAACGGAGATGGCCACGAGGGGCGCAGGGGCTAGGCCCCGGACGGCGGTGGCTGCGGCTGGGCAGCCGGCCGCCAACGATTGGTCGCAAAATGTTTTTGCGAAAAAGAGTCGGCGAGGGTAGCAACCTGGACCACTCCCGGCAACCCCTGCCGATCGCCTGCCCTGCCGTTCCCCCTCACGAAGCTCCGAATCCATCCTCCAGGCAGGCGTTCCCCGGCTTGACCTGCAGTTGGAATGTGACAGGCTTGCCGGATCACGAAAGGAGTCGCCCATGCACCCCGAATTCCCGCACCATGACATCATCCACCTGAATCACGCCGCCGTCGGGCCATGGCCGCTCCGGACCGCGGAGGCAGTGGCGAGCTTCGCACGCGAAAACACGGTCACCGGTTCGCTGCACTACGGTGCGTGGCTGAAGGTCGAAGAGGCCGCGCGCGCCCTCGCCCGGGATCTTCTGGGTGCAGCGGCCGCGGGCGATGTGGCGTTCGTGAAGAACACCTCGGAAGCCCTGTCGATCGTGGCCTTCGGGCTGCCCTGGTCGCCGGGTCAGAACGTGGTGATTCCGCGAGGCGAGTTCCCGTCGAATCGAATCGTCTGGATCAAGGCCGCGGAGCGCTTCGGTCTCGAGGTTCGCGAGGTGGAACTGCCCTTCGACGAACCGGAAGCTGCGCTGCTCGCGGCCTGTGATCGACACACGGCGCTGCTCTCCTGCAGCGCGGTCCAGTTCGCTTCCGGCCTGCGGATGGATCTGGAGCGACTGGGTTCCGCACTGCGCCGGCGGGGGGTGCTGTTCTGTGTCGATGCGATCCAGCACCTCGGCGCCCTGCCTTTCGACGTGCAGGGTGCCCAGGCGGACTTCGTGATGGCCGATGCGCACAAGTGGCTCCTCGCCCCCGAGGGCATCGCGGTCTTTTACGTGCGCCCCGAGGTGCGCGAACGGCTGACGCTGCAGGAGTACGGCTGGCACATGCTTGCGGATGCCGGTGACTACAGCACCTACGAACTCACCGAGGCACGCGATGCCCGCCGTTTCGAACCGGGCAGCCCCAACCTGCTCGGCATCCACGCGCTGCACGCGAGCCTGTCACTGCTGCTCGAGGTCGGGATGGAGGCGATCGCGTCCGATATCGAGGCCCGCTGGCAGCACCTCCATGCAGGCCTCCACCGACTGGACTGCCGGGTGGTGACCCCGGCCGATCCGAAACGCCACGCGGGCATTCTGACGTTCCTGCCCTCGCGTGGGGGCACCGAGTCCCTGTTCCGCGCACTGCAGCAGCGCCGCGTGCTCTGCGCCCAGCGCGGCGGCGGCATCCGGTTTTCGCCGCATTTCTACCTGCCGTACGAAGCGCTGGACAAGGCGCTCGCGGCGATGGCGGAGGACATGGGGGGGTAGGAATCCGGCACCAGCACTCCGGCAGGTGCAGCGCGGAACCAGTCGTCAGAGGGTGTGCGTGCGCCCGGTGGCCTGCAGCATGGCGCCGAGGTGGTTCTCGATCAGACGCCGGGTGGATCCCTTGTCATTGGGGCTGAACTGCACGCCGATCCCGCGGGAACGGTTGCCCTGGGCCCGGGCCGGGGTAATCCAGACGACCTGGCAGGGCACCGGAATGCGCTCGGCCTCGTCCAGCAACGAAAGCAGCACGAAGACCTCGTCGCCCAGGCGGAACGCTTTATCGGTGGGAATGAACAGGCCGCCGTTGGTCAGAAAGGGCATGTACGCGGCAAACAGGGCCGACTTCTCCCGGATTGCCAGCGTCAGAATGCGCCCTCTCGCAGGTGCCGTCATCGTTTCTTCACAACCTCGCCGTTCGCACCGGTTGGGGAATTGACCGCGCGGGAGCACCGGAACGTTATCGCACCCACGTACTTTTTGATTATCGCCGGTTTATTTGCCCCAATGCCAGTGCCGCGGGTGTTTTGGAAATCGTGCTCAGCCGGCGCGGCGCCAGAATCGCAGGACGATGTCCTCGCAGCGCAGGTTCGGATTCAAAGGCGCCTGGAGTTCACGCTGCCATTGCAGCGTGTCCTGAAACACCAGGGCCGTCTCGCGCATGCCCCGATCGGCCGCAAAGCGCCGCAGCGTGTCGGGGTCGAACAGTCTCCCGAAAACATCCAGGTCACCCTGCACCAGATAGTGCTGGACGGACAGCAGCAGGCGCTGCAACCGTGGCAACAGCGAACCCAGGTCGCATTCCAGGAAGCGTTCGATCACCGGAAACGGCGACGTGCTGCGCAGCAGCGCTTCCAGGGCCGATCGATCCGCCTGCCATGCCGCGCGCGCGTCATCGTCGTCGAGCAGGGCCTGCGCTTCCAGCGGCCGCTCCAGGCACGCGGCGAGAGCCTCTTCCACCGCCAGTCCGGTGTCTGCGGTCGCCGGCTTCAGCCAGTGCTTCACCGACCGCTGATCCGGTACCGGGACGCGCAGGAGCCGGCAGCGGCTGCGGATGGTCGCGGGAAGCCGGGCCGGCTGTGCGGCGGCAAGGAGCAGCATCGCTCCCCCGGGGGGTTCCTCGAGGGTCTTGAGCAGAGCGTTGGCGGCATTCACGTTCATCGCCTCCGCCGGCTCGATGAACACCAGTCGCGCGGGCCCACTGTGGCTGAGAGCGAGGAATTCGATCACTGCGCGGATGCTGTCGACCAGGATCTCCTTGCCGGGCGCCTCCGGCGTGACCTGGAGGATCTCCGGGTGCGTGGCGCCGAGGAAACTGCGGCAACCGTTGCAGCGGCCGCAGCCGAACATTGCGTCCGTCACCTCCGTGCAGGCCATGCGTTGCAGGAAGCTGCGCACCAGCAGACCTTTCCCGACTCCCTTCGGTCCGGTCACGAGCAGGCCGGGCGGCGCCTGCCCGGAACCGACCATCCGGACGAGTTCGCCCAGCCGGCCTTCCAGCCAGGGCGGAAACGCCCGGCGATCGCCAACGCTCATCGGCCACCCAGTGGCCGGTGCCCTTTCGCCGCGCGCGAGAGCCACTCTGACCAGGCTTCGTCCACGGCTACTCCGACGGTTGCCACGTCGGCGGAGCCATCGATCACGCGGTAGCGTTCCGGTTGCCAGCGCGCCCGTTCCAGATAGGCCTCGCGGGCGCGCTCGAAGAACGCGAGATCCTCGCTTTCCATCCGGTCGCGCTTTCCCCGGTTGACGGCACGCTCCAGCCCGAGCCGCGCCGACACATCGAACAGCAGTACGAGATCCGGCCGCAGATCGCCCTGGAGCCAGTCTTCCAGAACCGCGACCTTCTCCGCACCGAGCCCGCGGCCGGCGCCCTGATAGGCAAAGCTCGCGTCAGTGAACCGGTCGCAGAACACCCATGCACCCCGTGCCAGCGCGGGCTCGATGCAGTGGCGCAGGTGTTCGGCGCGCGCGGCGAAAATCAGCAGGAGCTCGGTTTCGGCCGCCATCGTCCCGATCGACGGATCGAGCAGCAACCCCCGCAGCTTCTCCCCCAGCGGGGTGCCGCCCGGCTCGCGCGTGACCAGCAGTTCCTGCCCAGTGGCGCGGACACGATCGACCAGGCGCTCCAGCTGGGTCGACTTGCCCGCACCCTCGATGCCTTCGAAGGTGATGAACTGTCCGCGCTGCCCGGCCGCCATTACCGTCTCCCGTAACGGCTGGCGTCGCCGTCCAGCTGGTATTTGATCACCGCCGCGCGGTGTTCGGCATAGGTGCGGGAAAACTCGTGCGTGCCGTCCTTGCGCGAGACGAAGAACAGCGCGTCGGTCTCGGCCGGGTTTGCCGCCGCGCGGATCGAAGCCTGTCCCGGGAGCGCGATCGGCGTGGGTGGCAGGCCGTCGCGCGTGTAGGTGTTGTAGGCGTGATCGCGCTGCAGTTCGGCGCGGGTCAATCGCGTCACCCCCGGTCCGAGTGGGTACAGCAGCGTCGGATCGGTCTGCAGCCGCATCCCGCGCCGGAGACGGTTCACGAACACCCCGGCGACCAGATCCCGCTCATCGGCCTGCCCGGTCTCCTTTTCGACGATCGAGGCCAGGATCAGGAGCTCGTAGGGCGACTCCAGCGGATGATCCTCGGTCCGGTCCTCCCAGGCGTGCATCAGGGTCCGGTCCATGGCCTCGTGCGCAATCCGGACGATCTGCCCCGCCGGCGTGTCGCGGCCGAACACGTAGGTATCGGGAAGGAACCAGCCCTCTGGATGCATGTCCGGTCGTCCGAGCATTGCCATCACCCCTTCCAGATCCACTGGCTCGGGCAATGGCCGCAAGGCCGCATGCGCCTGCACCGCGTCGACGAACTGCCGCGTGGTCCAGCCCTCGGGTATGGTCAGTCGGTGCCGGACCACCACCCCCCGGGCCATGTTGTCCAGCAGGCTGGCCAGCGAGATGTCGGCTGGCACCCGGTACTCGCCTGCCTGCAGCCGGCCGGAGATGCCGTAATACCGGGCATGCGCCTCCACCAGCCAGGGATGGGCGATCCAGCCCCGCTCGGCCATGTCACCCGTGATCTGGCGGAACCCCTGTCCCGGACGGATCACGAAGACCTCGTCCTCCTCGAGCGCCAGCGGCTGCAGCAGTTCCTTCTGGTACAGGCTCGCGAGATGCGCGCCGGCCAGCGTCGCGGCGATCAGCAGAAACAGGACGGAAAGGCTAACCCAGCGCATTCATGTGTTCTCCCATCTCCCGGATGCGTTCCAGCACAGATGCCACCCCGAGGTTCCCGTCGGTCGGCCGCCCCCGCTGCGTCACGAGGGCAGCCCTGCGCAGACCCAGCCGCGCGCTGGTGAGGAATACCGCGTCGCTGCGACGGACCCGTTCGAGCGTCAGGCTGGTTTCGCGCACCGGCAGCCCGAAAGCCCCGGCGTGGTCGAGCAGCCAGCCGCGCCGCGTTCCGGCAACCCCGTGGGCGGACAGCCCCGGGGTCAGCAGCACGCCAGCCTCGAGTACGAATACGTTGCTCTGCGTGGCACAACGCACGCGCCCTGCTGCATCCAGCATCAGCCCTTCATCCCAGTCCTCGGCCCATTCCCGGCGTGCCAGCACGTTCTCCAGCCGGTTCAGGTGCTTGCAGCCCGGCAGTGGACTGCGCGCGACCCGGGTCCTGCACACCCCCAGGCGCAGTATGTCTGAGGTGCCGGGAATGTCCAGTGGCGCGCCCCCCATCACGATGCGTGTCGGTCGCACCCGGGGCGGCGGCGCGTAGCCACGCGGCCCCGGCCCGCGTGTGACGATCAGCTTGGCCATGGACGGAACCTGGAGGGAGGCCCGGGCCAGTTCGTCCAGGCAATCCTGCTCGCCCGGCCGGGGAATCCCGAGTCGATCCAGCCCGCGGCAAAGCCGCATCCAGTGCCGTGCCCACAGCGCCGGACGACCGGCTTCCAGGCGCAGGGTCTCGAACACTCCGTCACCGAACTGCAGCCCGCGATCGATCGCCTCGATCCGTGACCCCGGTTCCCCGTTGATCAAGGTGATCATGGCTGCAGCGCCTCGAGCAGCGCACGGGCCTTGTGTCGGGTTTCACGCAGTTCGGCCTCCGGATCGGAATCCGCGACGATTCCCGCGCCGGTGCGAAAGCGGATCTCGGTTCCCCGCGACACCATGGTGCGGATCAGAATGTTGGTGTCCATCACGCCGTGCCGGCTGATGAAACCGCAGGAACCGGTGTAGGCGCCGCGCGGGGCATGCCGTTCCAGTTCCTGGATGATCTGCATGCTGCGGATCTTCGGGCAACCGGTGATGGTTCCGCCCGGGAAGGTGGCGCGGATCAGGTCTCCCGGCGTCGAGCCCTCGCGCAGCTGCGCCTGGACCGACGACACGATGTGGTGCACCCGGCGGTAGCTCTCGATGGTCATGAGGTCCGCGACTCGCACGGTACCCACGCGGGCGACACGGCCGAGGTCGTTGCGCTCGAGATCGACGAGCATTACGTGTTCGGCCTGTTCCTTCGCGTTGACCTTCAGATCATTCCAGAGCGCCTGGTCCTTGGCGCCGTCCGGATCGCGACGGCGGGTACCCGCGATCGGCCGCGTCTCCGCGACACCATCGCGCACGCTCACGAGTCGCTCCGGGGACGAACTGACGATCTCGACCCCAGGTAGCCGCAGCCAGGCCGCGAAGGGCGCCGGGTTCGCCTCCCGCAGACGCTGATACAGCGCCCCGGCCGCCAGCGGCCCCGGGGAATGCACCCGCCATTCACGTGACAGGTTGGCCTGGAAGCAGTCGCCGTCCCGAATGTACCTCAGCGCCCGGCGGACCGCTCGAAGATACTCCTCGGCCGGCTCCTCCTCGACCGCGAGCACCGGCCACGTGCCCGGCTGCCAAGCGGGCATGTCCTCCAGGTCCCTGCAGACCTGTTCCCAGCGCGCGGGGTCACCGGACTCATCGACGAAATAGGTCAGCCTTTCCTGGTGGTCGACGATCAGCGCCGCAGGAAACGCGGTCACCAGCGCGGGCGGCAACCAGGGATCCGGGGCGCACTCGCCCAGGGCCGGCTCCAGGGTCCACGCGAGTTCGTAGCCGAGGTAGAGAAACCAGCCCCCGAGAAAGGGGAGCTCGGCATGTTCCCGTTCACCTTGCAACGTCTCGAAGGCGCCGATCCGGTCCAGGTATCGCATCACCTCGCGACCATCGCCGGTGACGGTGTGCCCGGGAAACGCGAACAGGATGGAGAAGCGAGCCGGCGCCTGACCGATCAGGGCCGACTCGAGCAGATGCGGGTAGCGTTCGGGAAAGGCCCGGGCCAGCGCAAACAGATCCGCGCCGGTCGCGATCGGCCGGACGGACATTGCGGCGACTACAGCGTGCGGAACAGCAGCGTGCCGTTGGTCCCGCCAAAACCGAACGAGTTCGACAGTGCGACCCGGGTGTTCAGGTCACGGGCCTCGTGCGGCACATAATCCAGGTCGCAGCCTTCTCCGGGATTGTCGAGATTGATCGTCGGCGGTGACACCTTGCGGTAAAGGGCCAGAACCGAGAACACGCCCTCGATACCACCGGCCGCGCCGAGCAGGTGGCCGGTCATCGACTTGGTCGAGTTCACGAATACCTTCGCTGCGTGATCCCCCAGCGCGCGCTTCAGCGCCATGGTTTCGGCAAGGTCGCCCGCGGGTGTGGAGGTACCGTGGGCATTGATGTAACCCACCTCGCTCACATCCACCCCGGCATCCTTCATGGCGCGGAGCATGCAGTCGGCGGCACCCTCCCCGCCCTGCGAAGGCTGGGTCATGTGGTAGGCATCCGAGTTCCACGCGAACCCCGCGAGTTCACAGTAGATCCGCGCCCCGCGCTTCTTTGCGTACTCGTATTCCTCGAGCATCAGCACGCCGGCACCGTCGCTCAGCACGAAGCCGTCGCGATCGCGGTCCCAGGGGCGCGACGCGCGCGCCGGGTCGTCGTTGCGGGTCGACAGAGCCCGGGCAGCGGCAAAGCCGCCGATCCCCAGTGGCGTCGTGGCCATCTCGGCACCGCCGGCAAGCATCGCATCGACATCGCCGTAGGCAATCATCCTCGCGGCGTCGCCGATGTTGTGGGTTCCGGTGGCGCAGGCCGACACGATGGAGATGTTCGGACCCTTCAGGCCCTTCATGATCGAAAGGTTGCCCGCGACCATGTTGATGATCGCACTGGGCACGAAGAACGGGGAGATCTTGCGCGGCCCACCCTTCAGATAGGCGGCATAGGAGCGTTCGATGTAGGGCAGACCGCCGATCCCGGAACCGATGGCCACACCGATCCGGTCGGCGTTTTCCTCGGTCACCTCGAGCCCTGAATCCGCCAGCGCCTGCAGGCCCGCAGCGAGACCGTAGACGACGAAGGTGTCCATCTTTTTCTGGTCCTTCACCGGCACATAGTCGTTCGCGTCGAAGTCGCGCACGGCCCCCGATATCCGCACCGGCATCTCCGAGGCGTCGAAGACGTCGATGGGCGTGATGCCACTCCTGCCGGCGACAATGTTGTCCCAGGCCGCCTCGACCGTCGATCCGACCGGGGAAACGATGCCCAGACCCGTAACCACCACACGACGCTTAGACACAGACTCTCTCCTACACGAGAAAACCAACAGGGCAAGGGGCCACACTCGACTCGATGCGAGCGGCCCCTGCCCTCAGTGCATTGGAACGGCCGAGGCCGGTATTGCCTAGTCCTTCAGGTGTGCCTGAATGTAATCGATCGCCTGCTGCACGGTGGTGATCTTCTCGGCCTGCTCGTCCGGGATCTCCGTCTCGAACTCCTCCTCCAGGGCCATGACCAGTTCCACCGTGTCGAGTGAATCTGCGCCGAGATCCTCGACGAATGACGCGGTGTTGGTGACGTCTTCTTCCTTGGCGCCCAGCTGTTCGACGACGATCTTCTTGACGCGTTCTTCAATGCTGCTCATGTACGG
>SKQM01000192.1 GCA_007119005.1 Thioalkalivibrio sp. | reverse complement strand
TGCAGAATCGCCAGACGCTCCACCAGATTCGCGAGTTCACGAACGTTGCCGGGCCAGGCGTATACCGACAAGGCCCGCAGCGCGGAGGCGCCGAGGCGGACCGTGGCCCGGCCCTCACCCTCCATGCGGGCCGTGAGCTCGGCGATCAGCAGCGGCAGATCGCCGAGCCGCTGACGCAGCGGCGGCATCTCGATCGGGAACACGTTCAGGCGGTAATAGAGGTCTTCGCGGAACTTGCCGTCGGCGATCGCGGTTTCCAGATCCCGGTGCGTGGCCGCGATGATCCGGACATCGCAGGCGATGCTGCGGTTGCTGCCGACCCGCTCGATGGTGCGCTCCTGCAGGACCCGCAGCAGCTTCACCTGCATCGGCAGCGGCATGTCACCGATCTCGTCGAGGAACAGCGTGCCACCCTCGGCCATCTCGAAGCGCCCCTGCCGGGCGGTCAGCGCGCCGGTGAAGGCTCCCTTCTCGTGCCCGAAAAGTTCGCTTTCGAGCAAGTCGGCCGGAATCGCGCCGCAATTCACGGCGACGAACGGGCGGCTGCGCCGGCTGGAGGCCCGGTGAATGTTGCGCGCCACCACCTCCTTGCCGGTCCCCGTCTCGCCAAGGATCAGCACGTTCGCGTCGGTGGCCGCCACCTGCGTCATCAGGCGGCGGATCTTCTGGATCGCCGGGCTGCAGCCGACCAGGGAGCGGAACAGTTCCACCGTCCGGCTGCCCTCCGCCAGCCCGCCGTTCGCAGCCGCGTGCTGGGCGGAGCGCAGGGCATCCGCCAGTTCCGGGTAACGCGTCGGCAGGCCCACGCGGCGTACCACCTGGGCCTGGGCCGCCTTGGTCAGCGCCGGGAATTCGGCCTGTGCGCCGACGAGCACCACCGGAACTCCAGGCGCCAGTTCCGGCAGGTTGTTCAGCAGGTCGAAGAGTTCTTCGCCAAGGCAGCCGCTGATCACCAGCGCCAGCAACCCCTCCTCCGCCAGCGTCTCCGCCCCCGGGGTGCCGTGGTGGAGTTCAGGCTCGCATTCGAGGAACTCGAGCACCGTCTCGAGTCGCGCCGCACGCCTGGAATCGCCCGCGATCAGGACCACCCTGCAGGGCAACGGCTTCACCGCGACATGGTCGGGACTACGGGCAATCTCTTCCAGCACGCTCATAGGGTTCCGGATCTCGGGACGGCCTGGCCAGGGCATCGCAGCACCCCGCAGCACTCGGTGCTGCCGGGAGGCGTTCGGCGGGTATGGTAGGTCTTTTCCCCCAGAGGTGCCAAACGGACGGCTACGCGACGGAAATGCTGAACAAGTCGATGCCGTTCGTGGTGAGCCTGACGAGGGACCTTGGTCAGCACTTCCCCAGGACCAGCACAGCCCTATGCCGTGCCATCGATATGGCGGGGAGCCCTCAGTCTCGCCCGTCGCCGTCCCGCAGCTGCCCGCGCAGTTGAGCGACCTCGCGCCGGTGGCGCCGGAACACCAGCCGCTCGAGACCATCGACCACCCCGGGCGACAGCTCCAGGAATTCCGCGAGTGCACCCCTTCCCGATTCCCCGCCCTCCTGCCGCAGCACGCGTCCGAACAGCACCAGCGGCTTCGGGAAGGTCGGGCAGATGTAAAGCCGCATCCGCAGCAGGCTGCCCGGCGCAGGCGGCTGCCGCGTCTCCCAGGCGATACCCCGGGCATTGAAACGCACCGGCAGCGCCGAGGGCAGGTCCCCCTGCCGGCGCAGCCACTCGGCCATGAGCTCAAGTATTAGGTTAAGTTTAGACTCCAGGCGCTGGAATTCCAGTGCCAGCTCCTGGCTTTCCTCGGTGCCACGAGTCGGTTCCTCGAGTCCTTCGCGGACCCGAAGCAGTGCCTCGTTACTGGCATTCAGGCTCGCGAGCCGCTGTCCCGACGGCAATGCCTCGACGACCTCCCAGTCAACAGGCTGTTCGTCCTCGTAGACGAGCGATTGCGCGAACGGATCAGACGACATCTTCGAAACCGGGACCGTGGAATGAACGCCCGGTCATTGGAGCAGCCCCGGCCTCCACAGGCAAGACGGCGGCGCCGGAGCGATCACGTATTGTCCTCGTAGGCCCGCGCTCCCTGCCGTCCGCGCCGGGAGTCCCGGCTGGCCTGCGCCAACTGGTCACGGCGATGCTCGGCGAGCTCCAGCAAGCGGTGATGGCGTTCACGCAACTTCGTGAGCCCCCGGAGCAGCGGCAGCGGATCGTAACCCCGCAACTCCTCGGCCATGGCCGACGAGGCATCCCGGCAGCGCGCATCCAGATCCGATACGCGCTCCCAGGCACCCGTCTCGGCTGCAGTCAGCGCCTCGTCGACCAGCGCCAGGGCCTGGTCCAGGCAGACTTGCGCAGCCTCGGTCGACATGATCACTCAGCCGTTCGCGGCCGCTGCAGTACTCTGCTGCGGGATCGCATCCCAGCCGCTCTTGATCTCGCGCAGCAGGTTGGACACCTCGTCGAGGATCTGCACGTCGTCGCGCAGATTCGCCTCGGCGAGCCGGCGTTCCATGTAATCGTAGAGCGCGTCCAGGTTGGCCGCGATCTCGCCGCCCTTCTCGCGATCGAGGTACGCACGCAACCCGTCGATGATCTGGATTGCGCGACTGATGCGCGCGCCCTTCACCGCGACATCCCCGTGCCGCATTGCGCC
>SKQM01000181.1 GCA_007119005.1 Thioalkalivibrio sp. | reverse complement strand
TGCTGGAGTCGCGCATCCCCGCGGCGAGTCTCGATAACGTGCAGGTCTTCTTTCCTGACCCCTGGCACAAGAAAAGGCACCACAAGCGACGGCTGATCCAGCCCGCCTTCGTGCGGCTGGTAGCCTCCCGGCTGCGGCCGGGAGGGCGGCTCCACCTGGCGACGGACTGGGACGACTACGCCCGCCAGATGCAGCAGGTGCTGGTCGAGGCAGCGGATCTCTTCGCACCCGAAGGGCCGCAGCCGCGGGCCGCGCGTCCGCCGTCCCGGCCTGCGACACGCTTCGAACAGCGCGGTGAGCGTCTCGGCCACCGGGTCAGCGACCTGCTGTACCGACGCCAGTAGACCCTCGATACGGCTATACCGAGGCCTTGACCACCAGCACGGGGCAGTCCGCGTCACCGATTACCCGCTCCGAGACGCTGCCCATCATCAGCCGACTGAGACCGGTGCGCCCATGGCTGCCGACCACGATCATGTCGGCGCCCTTCTCCCGGGCGGTCCGCAGGATCACCGTGTCCGGCCGGCTGCCTTCCTGCAGCATCGCATCGACCTCGACCTGTTCCTTGGCTGCGGCCTTGCGCACGCGCTCGACCGCGGCCTGTGCCTCCGAACGCTCCTCGGAGCCGCTTTCCTCCGGAACGACGCTGATTGCGGTCAGTGGCAGCCCGCACTTGCCGACCAGGCGTACCGCCGAATAGGCGGCCGCATCACCCAGCCGCGAACCGTCCGTGGCAACCAAAATGCCCTTCTCCGGCATTTTGGTGTCCCGCGGCGCTACCAACACGCTGCAGCTGGCAAGGCCGATCACCTTGGCGGTGGAGTCGCCGACCATCAGACGGGCGAGATCGCTGCGGGTCCGCCGCCCGATCACGACCACGTCAGCGTGCTTCTCGTTGGCGATCCGCACCACCTCGTGATACGGGTCGGCGCCCTGACGCAGCACGGTCTCGGCGCGCACACCCGCCGACCTGGCCTCTTCCGCGATCCTGTCGATCTGTTTCTGTGCCTCTTTTTCCGCCTTCTGCACGCGGTCCGGTACCAGCGCCTCATACTCGGGGTTGGTCAGCACGACCCGGGTGACCAGCAGGCGCGCGCCGCAGCGGCGTGCCATTTCCAGCGCGGTGGTCTCGGCAGCCGCACTGTACTCGGAACCGTCGGTGGCCAGTACAATGGTCTCGAAACGCCCTACGGGCGATAGTTCTTCCGTCATCACGCGCCTCCAGATCTGCCCCGTATCCATCCAGAATACCTGAGCCCAGGCACTTCGGCACCCGTGTCGACGGGTGGCGGAGGGGGGTTGTCTGCACGCTGCTGCAGCCGGTGCCAGGGCCCGCTCCGCGTTTTGCGTCCCAACCTGACTGGTGAAATAATCAACGGTTTTCCGGTGGCTTGTTCAGGGTCGGCCTGACGGTGAACGGCGTTGCCGCGGGAACGTTTCCCTCAGTCGCCGGCGCGGACCTGGAGCGGGCCTGCCGGCACTGGCCTTGCGGGCCGTCCGTTCGCTCCGCCACCGCATCTGGTTGCCGCCCTGCTTCCCCCACCGCAGGGAGACGCCCAGCCGAACCCGAAAGGGCGCCTTGCGCAGCCCGCCCAGACAGGACGACAGGAAGGTCATGGAAAATCTCACGTTGACCACGGAGATGGTCGTGGTACTCGCGCTGCTGGGTTTCACGATCTTCCTGTTCGTGTCCGAGGTGGTGCGTGTCGATGTTGCCGCGATTTCCGTGATGGTTCTGCTCGGGCTGCTGAGCCTGGTGCCCGGCCTCGCCGGCCTCACGGATCCGGACCAGCTGTTCGCCGGTTTCGCGTCCAACGCGGTGATCTCCATCATCGCGGTGATGATCATCGGCGCGGGGCTGGACCGCACCGGGGTCATGCACCGGGTCGCCGCTTTCATCTTGCAGGTGGGCGGGACCACGGAGAAGCGCATCATCCCCACCGTGTCCGGCACCGTCGGCATGATTTCCAGCTTCATGCAGAACGTCGGCGCTGCGGCGCTGTTCATGCCCGTGATGAGCCGGATCTCCAACCGCCTGAACATTCCGCTGTCGCGCCTGCTGATGCCGATGGGTTTTGCGGCGATCGTCGGGGGGACGATCACCATGGTCGGCTCCAGCCCACTGATCCTGCTGAACGATCTGCTTCCGGCCGGCATGGAACCGTTCAGCCTGTTCGACGTGACCCCGATCGGCCTGGCTTTGCTTGCGAGCGCCATCGTTTATTTCGTGCCCAATTCACTGAACCAGCCGGTCAGTACATCTGCTTATTGAGCACATGAGTATTACTATGCTTTATGATAACTTTGAGGAGAGGTCAGATTTGTGACTACCACGGCGAAAGCCCTCGGCGGCCTCGCGGTCGCTCAGGCGGATATCCTCACTTCGTTCGGATAGGGCCGCCTGAGCGACTCTCCCAAGGCCCGAGGCCACCTCGCCCTTTCAATCCGCCAGGTTCCGCCATCGCCCTGCCCTTCCCCGGGTTGCACGCACCCGCCAGGGCGGGCGCGTGCTCCCGGCCAGATGGCGCGCGCTGGCACCGCACTCGAGCGACGGCGAGAGGGCGGTGCCGGTGCCGTGCGAGGGGGCGGTGAACGGAGTGAGCCGCCCGGTTGGGGAGGGTGAGGCGTTCGGGTGGGAATGAAAGGGGCCGATG
>SKQM01000025.1 GCA_007119005.1 Thioalkalivibrio sp. | reverse complement strand
GCCTCGACGTTCATGTGCACGTCCTCGCGCGCGACACTCCATTCGAACGCGCCCGCCTCGATCTCGGCGCGGATCTCCTGAAGGCCGGCGGTAATCGCGTCCGCCTCGGCCCGGGTCAGCACGCCCACCGCCGCGAGCATCGTCGCGTGGGCGATCGAACCCGCGATGTCCTGCGCATACAGGCGGCGGTCGAAGCCCACCGACGCGGTGAATTCCTCGACGAAGGCATCGGTCGCCTCGCTGAAACGGCCGCCCCAGAGCTTGGCAGCGGGGTTTGCGTCGGGTGGGGTGGCGGGGTCCTGCGGCATTACGGGATCTCGGGCTGGGGAAATGAGGACGGGGCCGAGTATAGCATCGGGGCCGATCGGTCCCGCGCACCCACCCTGACGGCACAAGGACCGGGGACAGATGTGAAATCTGTTCCCGAAGAGTTAACGTGAAGCTATAGCCGCGGAAGCACACGGAAGGCACGGAAAAGGTCAAAGGGCGTTCTTAGCCACGGATGGACACGGAAATCACGGAAATCACGGAAAACGCAACATGATCCAATTCTCTTTCCGTGTCTGTCCGTGCTTTCCGTGGCTCGACTTTTCATTTTTCAGGGTGGTCGGCCGAGGGCCGTTGGCGGGTGTCGGCAGCAGGGATGCTGCCGTCAAGCCTACAGGGATGTATTCACGGCGTCCCGCTGACGGCCCTCGGCCGACGATGCGGGTCGGGGGCAAACGCGATCGGCCGAGCTGGCTATAATCGCCGGCTCAACCCGTGCCTCGAGACGGCCACCAGAGTGGATTGCCCATGAAATCGCTGCTTCGCATCGCCACCCGCAAGAGCCCGCTCGCCGTATGGCAGGCCGAACACGTTGCCAGCGAGCTGCGCCGGCTGCATCCGGAACTCGAGGTCGAGCTGGTCACGATGACCACCCAGGGCGACCGCATCCTCGACGCGCCGCTGGCACGCATCGGTGGCAAGGGGCTGTTCGTGAAGGAGCTGGAGGTGGCGCTGCTGGAGGATCGCGCGGATATCGCGGTGCACTCGGTGAAGGACGTGCCGATGGAACTCCCCGACCACCTCGAACTGCCGGTGATTCTCGAACGCGAGGATCCGCTGGACGCCTTCGTGTCGAACGACTACGCGAGCATCGACGATTTGCCCGAGGGCGCGCGGGTGGGCTCTTCCAGCCTGCGCCGCCAGTGCCAGCTGCGCGCGCGACGCCCCGACCTGGTGGTTACCGATCTGCGCGGCAACGTGAACACCCGGCTCGCGAAGCTCGACGCCGGCGAGTATCACGCGATCCTGCTGGCCGCGGCGGGGCTGAAAAGGCTTGGCTTCGACCAGCGGATCCGCACCCGGCTGGATCCGGAGGTGAGCCTGCCGGCGGTGGGACAGGGCGCGATCGCGATCGAGTGCCGCGAGGGAGACAGCGAGGTCGGCGCGCTGATCGCGGAGCTCAATCACCGCGATACCAGCGACCGGGTGCGGGCCGAGCGGGCGTTCAACCGCCGGCTCGAGGGCGGCTGCCAGGTACCGCTGGCGGCGCACGCGGTTCTGCAGGGGAACGCGCTTCAGCTTCGAGGGCTGGTGGGTGCCGTGGACGGCAGCCGCATCCTGCATGCGCGGACCAGCGGCCCGCGCGAGGACGCGGAGGCACTGGGCGTGGCGCTCGCGGTGGACCTGCTGGACCAGGGCGCGGGCGAATTGCTGAAGCTCGCGCACCGGTAGCGGCAGATGGCCGACCTGGCGGATTCTGCCAGCGGGTCGCGGGCGGGGAAGCTGCCCGGACGGCACGTGGTGGTGACCCGGCCGGAGGCGCAGGCGGGTCCGTTCTGCGCGATGCTGGAACAGGCCGGAGCCCGGGTGACCCGGTTTCCGGTGATCGAAATCCGGGGACCGAACGACCCGGGGCCGCTGCGGACGGTCATCGCGCATTTGTCCGCGTTCGACATAGCGGTTTTCGTCAGCGCCAACGCGGTGCAGCGGGTGGTGCCTGACGCGCTGGCGCAGGGACCGTGGCCCGGGACGCTGCGGGTGGCGGCGATCGGCGCGAGCACGGCCCGGGCGCTGGCGGCCTGTGGACTGCCGCCCGGTATCGTCCCCGAAAGCCGGTTCGACAGCGAGGCGCTGCTGGAGGCCGATGCGCTCAAGGCGGTGGAAGGCCTTCGGATAGTGATTTTCCGGGGGGACGGTGGGCGGGAACACCTCGCACAGACCCTGCGTTCCCGCGGCGCCGAGGTGACCTATGCGGAGGCCTACCGGCGCGCGCTGCCGGAGATCGATCCGGAGCCGCTTTGTGCCGCACTGCAGGCCGGAAATGTCGATGCGATCACCGTGACCAGCGGCGAAAGCCTGCAGAACCTGGTGGAGATGCTAGGGTCGATGGCCCGGGACGCACTGCGGCGAACCGTGCTGGTGGTCGGCGCCGGACGCGTGGCCGACAGGGCCCGGGAACTGGGCATTCGGGCGGAGGTCTTGACCGCCGAGGATCCTACCGACGCAGCGATGTTCCGGGCATTGGTCACGCGCTTCGGAAGGTAGCGACCCCGAATCGGCCAGAGGGCTGGCCTCCCACACCAGGGCGGGCCGGCTGTGGGAGGCGAGCCCTCTCGGCGACCACTGACCCCGAATCGGCCAGAGGGCTGGCCTCCCACAACGGGCGGGCCG
>SKQM01000107.1 GCA_007119005.1 Thioalkalivibrio sp. | reverse complement strand
ATCCGTCGGGGATTGCGCCCGGAGCCAGGCATGTTGCAGACACTCTCTCGAGTCCGCGTCGTCCTCGTGGGGACCACACACCCGGGAAACACCGGGTCCGCAGCCCGTGCGATGAAGACCATGGGACTGACCGAGCTCGTGCTGGTTGCGCCCGAGTGTGTTTTTCCATCGGCCGAGTCCACCACGCTGGCGGCAGGGGCCGACGACGTACTGGCTGCGGCCCGCGTTCTGCCTCGGCTGGAGGATGCGCTGGCTGACTGCGTCTGGGCGGTGGGGACCAGCGCCCGCCGGCGTGGCCACTCCGTCCCGGTCCTCGATCCGGACCCCGCGGCCCGGGACCTGATCGCCCGGGCCAGCGAGGGACCGGTCGCCCTCGTCTTCGGGCGCGAGAGCAGCGGACTGACCAACGAGGAGCTCGACTGCTGCAATGCGCTGGTGCAGATCCCGACGAATCCCGAATTCAGCTCGCTGAATCTGGCCGCAGCGGTGCAGGTGCTGGCCTACAGCTGCCGCATCGCCGCGCTGGCAGAGGTTCCGCCCGTGCCTCCTGGATACGATCCGGACCCGCCGGCCACACAGGCCGAGCTGGAGGCCCTGTTCGAACACTACCTCCGGGCGCTGGTGCGGATCGAGTTTCTCGATCCGGAAAAGCCCCGGCACTTGATGCGGCGTCTCCGGCATCTCTATCTGCGCGCGGGACTGAGCGCCAGCGAGGTCAGGATCCTGCGCGGCATCCTGACCCACACGGAGCGCGGTGGCGGACGGCCGCTCGGTCGCCCGTGATATCGTAATCGCCTGCACTGCACAGGCCAGCCGCACACCCATGTTCCAGAGGCTCCGAGAAGACATCCAGTGTGTGTTCGAGCGCGACCCCGCCGCGCGGAACACCTTCGAGGTGGTGACCACCTATCCGGGCCTCAAGGCCATCTGGATCCATCGCGCCGCGCATGGCCTCTGGCGGATCCGGCTGCGCTGGCTCGCCCGGGTGCTGGCCAACGTCGCCCGGTTGCTCACCGGCATCGAGATCCATCCTGGCGCGCGCATCGGCCGGCGGTTCTTCATCGATCACGGCATGGGCGTGGTGATCGGGGAGACCGCGGAGATCGGGGACGACTGCACGCTGTATCACCAGGTGACGCTTGGCGGCACCAGCTGGAACAAGGGCAAGCGCCATCCGACGCTCGAGGACGGCGTGGTGGTAGGGGCCGGGGCGAAAATCCTCGGGCCGGTGCGCATCGGTGCGCGCGCACGAATCGGTTCGAACGCGGTGGTGCTCCGGGATGTGCCCGCGGAGGCGACGGCCGTCGGCATTCCGGCACGGGTGCTGATGCCGCCGTTGGA
Source organism: Thioalkalivibrio sp. (assembly GCA_007119005.1). Classification (GTDB taxonomy): domain Bacteria; phylum Pseudomonadota; class Gammaproteobacteria; order Ectothiorhodospirales; family Ectothiorhodospiraceae; genus Thioalkalivibrio. The sequence goes on along the minus strand of SKQM01000107.1, from coordinate 1,376 downwards.
ACCGGATCCGCGCTTCAAGGCCATGGCGGACCGCATGGGGTTCGATGCCTATGGCCTGAGCCGGGACATGCCCGACCCGGTCGCGAACGCGATTCACCGCATCGTCGGTCACCTGCACGAGCTCGACGAGCGCATGGAGCGTGCCTGCAGCGCACTGAAGGATGCCGGGATCGACATCGGTGTGGCTGGCGAGATGCACCCCATCTCGGAATGCGATCTGGAGGGTCTGGAACCCGAGGATTGCGAGATTCCCCCGCGCAAGACGTCCGGAAATAGTTGATCGGCCGGGTTTGTCCCGGATAATCCGCGACGCTGGGTCACAACCGGGGCTATCATGAAACTGACGACCAAGGGCCGCTACGCCGTCACTGCGATTCTCGACGTCGCGCTGCACTCGGGGAACGGGCCGGTGCCTCTGGCCGATGTGGCGGAGCGTCAGAACCTGTCACTCTCCTACCTCGAACAGCTCTTCGCCCGACTGCGCCAGCACGGACTGGTGCGCAGCAGCCGCGGGCCCGGCGGCGGCTACCGGCTCAGTCGGCCCGCCACCGAGATTTCGGTGGCCGAGGTGATCCTGGCCGTCGACGAACAGGTGGACGTGACCCGTTGCGGCGGTCTGGTGAACTGCAACCAGGATTCCCGCTGTCTCACTCACGATCTCTGGGTCGAGCTGAGCCAGCAGGTGCATCAGTTTTTCAGCAGCCGCACGCTCGCCGACGTACTCGAGCGGCTCCACCGGGCACGCGGCGGCGCCGAGGGGTACGGTACCGGTGACGACCGGGGGGGGAACTCGGCGCAGCGCCGCATCCCCATCGTGCCCGTGGCAGAGCGGCCGGTTGCCGCACGGGAAGCCTGAGCGGGTCGATCAACCGGGCGGTACAACGTCGCTCTGCGTGTGCCCGTGGAAGCCGGGAGGCCAGGGCCCTTCGACAGGCTCGGGGCGAACGGCGTTGCCAAAGCGAACGGTTGTCGTCGGGTCCAACTGTCATCGGTTGCGGCCACTACCGCCGACCACGAAAGGCGCGTAGGGCAGAAGAGGACGAAGCCCGTCATCGCCAACCGGAGCTTCGTTGCCGCAGCCGGGGGCTGCCGCTAGACTACGCCGCGGTTTAACCATCGCCAGCCGCCCCGCCGGGCGGCCCAATTCATTTTCATTTCCAGGAGATTGTCCGTGGCCGAGGAACGCACCCTGTCCATCATCAAGCCCGATGCCGTCGCGAAGAACGTGATCGGAGAGATCTACAGCCGCTTCGAGAAGGGGGGATTGCGCATCGTGGCAGCGCGCATGCTGCATCTCTCCCGGGAACAGGCGGAAGGTTTTTACGCGGTCCACCGCGAGCGCCCCTTTTTCAAGGACCTCGTCGAGTTCATGATGT
>SKQM01000054.1 GCA_007119005.1 Thioalkalivibrio sp. | reverse complement strand
CCAGGCCCGCGACACGTCGCCCAGTATGCCCCCGGGCAGCAACTGATTCAGAAACACGCCAAGGTAGTATTCGCGCAGCGCGTGCCGGTGGGACATCTGCAGACCGAGGCGAACGGCGGTGAACCGCCAGCGCCAGGCCAGCAGCATGATCTGGAACACCAGCGCCGCCAACGCTGCCAGCGCCCACCGCGGGTCCAGCCGCGCAAGGTGGGCGGCGATCTCGCGAGCATCGATCACCCAGAAAAGCAGGGTGAGCAGCCCCGCGCTCAGCGCCAGCTGCAGCAGTCCCTTCTGCCTTGCGGTCACCGGTCCGGATCCGGCAGTGCCAGCAGGTCCCGATGGCCAACCCGCAGGGTGGTGCGCCCGGTCCGCAGGTCCTCCAGGCGGCGCGCACCCCAGTCTCGGATCCGGACAGCCGCTTCGGGCAGTTGCTCAGCAGCAGCCTCCACCCAGCCGGCGACCAGCGGTTCGGCCAGCGCCAGCGCACCGGCATCGATCTGCCAGGGGCTGGGTTCGGTCCAGACCCGGTAACCCGCCGCCCGAAACCGATCCGCGGCAACCACCGGCGCCAGCGGGCCCAGAGCGGCCCCCAGGCCCTTGTCCCGTGCCTGGTGTTCGTTGACCGCGGCCCGCACGAAGGCATCTTCCGGGTCGGGTGCGGTCCAGCTGACGTCGCCGTCGTAGCTCAGTACCAGCAGCGCGGCGGCGCGATGGTGGAGACAACCCCGTACCAGTCGGTCCAGCCAATGTCTCGACACCAGATCGAGCAGGGCCGACGCGGTGACGAGTTCGGGCGCCGTCGTGGCCAGAACCCACTCCCCGAGATCGGCACAGACGGTGCGCAGCGTCGTGGGTGGAAGGCTGGCCGGAACCGAGGCCAGGGCCAGAAGATCGGGGTCATGATCGACCAGCGTCCAGTGTTGCGGTACCGGCAGCCGGGGTGCGAGGTACCGCAGGTTGGATCCGGTGCCGGCGCCGAGGTCCGCGATGCGCAGCGACTCCCTGTCGCGGCACCAGTCCCGCAGACGGTCGAGCAGCGGCTCCGAACGAGCGGCGTGATCGGCCGGTTCGCGCAGCGTCAGCCAGTCGGCAGGGAAGCGCTCGTTCATGTTGCGGCCAGTTCCTTCACCGCGGCGGCAAACTGCGCGGAGGCCTGCTCCCAGCCAGGTAGGGAGCGGGCATGTGCCCACGCTCCCTCGGCGAGGCGCGCCTGGAGCGAAGGCTCTTCCAGCAACCGGCCGAGTGCCTCGGCCAGCCTGTCGCTATCGCCTGGAGCCACGAGGATCCCGGCGGCCGCGGGTACCGTGTGGGGTATCGCGCCGCCGGTGGTCGCGATGACCGGAAGCCCGTGGGCCATCGCCTCGGTGAAGGCCATGCCGTACCCTTCGTACCAGGCGGGCAGCACGAAGACATCGGCCCTTCGGTACAGTTCCTGCAGCGCCTGTTCCGGACATTCGCCCAGGATCTCGATCCGGGTGTCGAGCTCCAGGTGTGTGATCTGCGCCCGGAGTTGCTGCGCGAACACCGGATCCCTGGTGTCGCTGCCTGCCAGCAGGCAGTGCCAAGGGCGGTCCCGCAGCTGCGCAAGCGCCCGCACGAGCAGGTCCTGGCCCTTGCGGGGTATCAGGGACCCGACACACAGCAGTAGGGGCACAGGTGCCCGCTTGGTCGATCGGCTCGGGATGAAGGCTGTTGCGCGTTTCGTCGACGCGCCGGTCCCGGCAGTTCCCCTGGCAACACCGGGTATCACGACCCGCAGCGGCGGCGAGGGCTGCAGCCATTCCCGAAGCCGATCCGCGGTGAACCGGCTGGTCGCGATGATGCCCTGGCAGGACTGCAGCGCGGCGCGTTCGAGGGCCTTCAGTTCGGTGGCCCGTTGCGGTGGGATGCCGGTTTCCTCGCAAAGCGGGTGATGCACCAGCGCGAGCAGTGTGAGGCGGTCTGCGTGACGTGCAGAAGGCCCCGGAAGCCCTCCAAGCGCGAGCCCGTCGATCACCACCACGGAGGCGTCGGAAAGGCCTGAGAGCACTCCGTCGAGGGCCCGCTCGGCGCCCGGGTCCGGGCCCGGGAAACGGCCTTCCAGCGAGTGGACCTGCACTGGTCTGCCGAGGTTGCGCAGGCCCTCGACGATACGGCGGTCGTAGATGTAGCCGCCGGTCCGCTGATCCAGTGGGCCAGGCACCACCAGGTGTAGTTCGGGGGGCGTCAAAGGGGTCCTTCGTAACTGGCCCAGGCCACGTGCGACTCGTGCAGGGTCACGCGCAGCGCGGACAGCCCGGAAGCCGACGGACCCAGCTTTCCGCGGCGTACCGCTTCGCTCAGGTGCTGGTGAATCTCGTGTGCCAGAAATTCCGTGGTCGTGTTGCGGCCCTCGAATTCCGAATGATCGTCGAGGTTCTGGTAGTTCATCGTCGCGAGGATCGCCCCGAGCTGCTGGCTGGCGAGGCCGATGTCGACCACCAGCCCGTCGTCGTCGAGTGTCTCACGCATGAACGTCGCATCGACGACGTACGTGGCCCCGTGGAGGCGCTGCGCCGGGCCGAACACCTCGCCGGTGAAGCTGTGGGCAATCATGAAGTGATCACGGACGTTCAGGCTGTACATTGTGGCTCCTTGGCAAAAGTTCCGGGGATTCGCGCGGGTCGAGGTGGTTGTCGTTGCCAGACCACCAGGGGCGGCGTTCGTTCCGGGGCCGAGCGGTGTCGGCAAGTCGATCCATCGCCGCACCCCGT
>SKQM01000148.1 GCA_007119005.1 Thioalkalivibrio sp. | reverse complement strand
GAGGTTTTCGCCTGGGAACAGGCGGTGAGCGGTGTGGTGGAGGCAGCGGCTGCGCTCGAGTTGACTGAGGGCCGTTATGCCGAGGGCCTGGACGACATCACGGCGCTGCTGCAGGCGCAGACCGAGGAACTCGCTGCACTCACGCGTGAGCTCAATGCCCGTTTTGGGGCGGTCGTCGCCGCACAGCGCTATCGACTGGCTGTCGAGGCCGGCGATCCGGGGCAGATCCCGCGATGATGGCCTGGTCCCCAGGCAGGTGGTTCCCGGCCGTGCTGGCGCTCTGGCTGGTGACGGGTTGCGAACCGGCGCCGGACCCCGTGGAAGCCCGGCCGACCGTCCCGGTGACCGTCGTCGAAGCCGAACGCATCCGGCACGAAGCAGTGATCACGGTGGCCGGGGTGGTTCAGCCGGACCGGCGCGCGGGACTGGGGACCCGTCAGGCGGGAACCGTTGAGGCGGTATTCGTCGAGGCCGGTGAACGTGTGGAAGCCGGCCAGCCCATCCTGCAGGTGGACGCCCGCGATCTCGAGGCCGCGCGCAGCGCTGCACGCCTGCAGGTCCAGGCTGCGCGTGCCGCCTGGGAACAGGCGGAACAGAACCGGCGCCGCTTCCAACGGCTGTACGAGCAGGAACTCGTTGCGCGGATCCGCAAGGAGGAGGCGCAGATCCAGGCCGAAGACGCACGCGGGCTGCTGGCCCAGGCCGAGGCGGAACTCGCCGCCATCGAGATCAACCTGGATTACGCCACGCTCCGTGCACCATTCGACGGCATCGTCAGCGAGATCATCGCCGAAACCGGGACCTTCGTCGCACCCGGCCCGCCGTTGGTCGTATTCGAGGATCGCAGCCGCCTGAACGTGGAGGCCGGCATCGATCAGACCAGCGCGCGGCAGATCGGGAGCGGCCTGCAACTGCCGCTGCGGATCCCGGGCATTGAGGCCACCCTTGAGGGTCGGGTTCAGGCGGTGTTGCCCGGGCTCGCGGAAACCGGGGTTGGCCTGCGTATCCGCCTGGTGATCGACGACCCGCCAGAGTCACTCGCGCCCGGAATGATTGCCGAGATCGAGGTTCCCACCGGATTGCCGGCACGCATGCTGGCCGTGGTTCCGGAATCCGCGCTGCTGCGCCGCGGACAGCTCGAGGGTGTGTTCGTCGTCGAGACCGATGCAGAGGGCCAGCCGCGCGCGCGTCTGCGCTGGCTGAGTCTCGGCGAGACCGACCCGGCCACGCGCCGGGTCGAGGTTCTGCATGGCCTGTCGGGCGGTGAGCGCGTCGTGCTCGGCGATGCAGTCGAGACGCTGACCGACAACCAGCGGGTGACCATCGTCTCCGGGGCAGCGGACTGATGGAACGGCTGGGCCTCGCCGGCCATCTGGCCAACCGGCTGATCGACTCCCCGCTGGTGCCGCTGATCCTGGTGGCCGCCCTGCTGATGGGGGCCTACGGGCTGATGATGACGCCGCGCGAGGACCGTCCGGATATCGAGGTCCCCACGGCGCTGATCGTGATCGCCTTCCCCGGGGCCGGAGTCGAGCGGGTGGACGAACTCGCCGCAAGGCCCGTCGGCGCCTGGGCCAGCCAGCTGGAGCGGGTGGTCGAAGTGAAAACGGTCGCCGCCGCGGACGCCGCCCTCGTGGAGGTCGAATTCGCAACCGGCATCAGCGATGCGCAGGCCTACGGGGAACTGAAGGAACTGATGGAAACCAACCGTTCCCGGCTACCACCGGGCGCCGAGATCGAATCCATCCGCACCGTCGGCGACGAACTCTTCACCGGCCTGATGATCACCCTGTCCAGTCCCCGGCTTGGCGGCTACGCGCTGCATCGCCTCGGCTCCGAACTGGCCGCGCGACTGGAGACCGTGGAAGGGGTGCGGGCGGTCACCGTACACGGGGGGCAGCCACGCGAGATCAGGGTGATGCCGCAGGCGCGCGAACTCGCCGCGCAAGGCCTCGATATCGTGCAGGTCTACGAAGCGATCGGGGCTGCCAGCCTGCGCCTGCCGGCGGAGCCTCTCCGGGCGGATCGTACACAGCAGGTCCGCGTCGGTGCCTGGCCCGCTTCGGTCCGCGAGGTCGAAGACATACCGGTCGGTACCGGACCCACTGGCGTGATCCGTCTCGGTGACGTCGCGGAGGTCGCCGACGGCCCCGCGCCCGATGACAGCCGATCCGTGCACTGGCGACGCGGACAGGCCACCGAAGTCGCCGCCGTCAGCCTCGCGGTCACCAGCATCCCGCACCGGAACATCAGCGCGGTCACCGCGCGGACACTCGAGCGCCTGGAGCAGCTGCGTCCTGACCTCGTCCCCCACGATGTCACGGTGGACATCGCCTACGACGCCGGCCGCGCGGCCACCGAGACGGTGATGAGCGTACTGGAGAACTTCTTCATGGCGACCGTGGTAGTCGTGCTGATCATCCTGCTTGGCCTGGGATGGCGCGCGGCGCTCGGGGTGTCGTTCCTGATTCCGGCCATCCTTTCCATCGTCCCGTTCGCCTACCTGTGGATCGGATTCAGCCTGAACCCCGTCTCGATTGCGGCGATGATTCTCGCCATCGGCCTGGTGGCCGATGACACGGTGATCATTCTGGAAAACATCGGCCGCCACTTCCGCGAGGCTGGGGAGCGGACCCGGGAACTCGTGGTGCGGGCGGTGGACGAGGTCGGCAATCCCACCATCCTCGCGGTCTTCCTGATCGTGGCCACGTTGCTGCCGACGGCCTTCATCACCGG
>SKQM01000051.1 GCA_007119005.1 Thioalkalivibrio sp. | reverse complement strand
GATGCCGAGGCGAGCCTCGGGATCGCCGCGCACCTCGAGCAGGCCACCGCAGTGGCGCCCGACCACCTCAGCCCAGTCCGCGTCTGCCTGTTCGATTTCCGCCTGTGCGCCTATCAGCGCCTGGTGGTGCGCGTGGCGCACCTCGCTGAAATGTTCCGGCCCGACCAGGGTGCCGAGACTGCGTGGGTCGGCAGGGTCGAGACCATGGCGGAAATTGTAGGCGGGCAGGAACCCATCCACCTGCTCCGCGCTCGGCAGGTCGAGGGGTTCCAGTGTGTGGGTCAGGGTGAACCCGTCGACGCAGACCATCACCGGCAGCTCGCAGCGTTCGGCGATCCGGAAGGCCTGTACGGTGGTGTCCACGGCCTCCTGATTGGTCGCGCAGTACAGCTGGATCCAGCCCGAGTCGCGCATGGACATGGAGTCCTGCTGGTCGTTCCAGATGTTCAGCGGGCCCGACAGCGCGCGGTTGGCGCAGGTCATCACCAGCGGGATACGCAGGCCCGCGATGTCATACAGCACCTCGGCCATGAGCAGGATTCCCTGCGAGGCGCTGGCGGTGTAGGCCCGGGAGCCGGCGACGGCCGCCCCCAGCGCGACCGAGGCCGCGGAGTGTTCGCTCTCGACGCTGACCATTTCGCAGGCGAGCTGACCGTCGGCGACCAGTTTGGCGATCCCCTCGACGATGTGTGTCTGGGGCGTGATCGGGTAGGCCGCAACGACCTGCGGGCGGCACAACGCCACCGTGCGGGCGAGTGCCTGGGAACCTTCAAGCGCCAACGCCATGTGCCACCTCCCGCCAACGTCCGGCCTCGACGGTTTCTGCGGCAGCCTCCACGAGTGACCGGTTCTTCTCCAGCACCGGACCCTTGAAGCGCTCCGCAAGGGCGTCGATCAGCCCGGACAACGGCATCAGCTCCGTGAGTGTGATGAATGCGGCCAGCAGCGCGGTGTTGGGCACCGGCCGGCCGATGTGTTCCATTGCGAGACGGGTCGCCGGCATGGTGATGATCTCGTTCTCCCCGCCGTCATCGATGCCGGCCTCGGTCCCATCGACCAGCACCGTGCCTCCGGTCTGCAGTCCGCTCAGGGTCCCCGGAACCTCCATCAGTGCCGGGTCCTGAACGATCAGGAACAGCGGTTCGCGGACCTGGCAGCGGCGCCGGATCGGTTGCTCGTCAATGCGCACGAATGCCGCCACAGGGGCCCCGCGGCGCTCCGCGCCAAAGGCGGGGAAAGCCTGGGCATAGCGCCCACCGTCGATGGCCGCCGCAGCGAGCAGGTAGGCCGCGACCACGTTCCCCTGTCCGCCGCGGCCATGAATCCTGATTTCTAGCATGGCTGTAATTCGTCTCCTTGCAATGGAGTGCACCGGGGGCTGAGGCAGAACCGGCGTTGGAAAGGACCACCGGTACACGGTGACGCGCTGAACTGGTGCGGAGGCCCCCGCACACGCCTGGTGAGATTAGCAGACCATGGGACGGATTGCGTTGACCGGAATCACAGGTTCCGCAAGTGGTCCCGTATGGACCCGACGGAACGGTCTCACGCAGCAGAAGAGCCCGCTTCGCGCCAAAAGAGTGCAAAAAATCGAATGGATCTCCCACGAGGCGGGGAGGGGGCTAAGATAGGCGGATGGTTGAGAAAAAGCTGTTCAGCGGCGAGATGATCAATGCCTCCGCCAGCGAATACTGTGCGTCCCGGGGTACCGACCTGAGCGACTACGAGCTCAGAGGGGTGTTCATGAAGGGCGGGTACAGCGGCAGCACGATCTTCGAAAGCTTCCGCAGGGACGTGCCGCCGGAGGCCGAGGTCGTGACCAACGTCCAGTACATCGGAACGGTGACCGGCGAGAGCTTCTTCTACGCGGCCCGCCGCCTGGAAGTGGTGATCGGTACCGCGCTGATCCGCAAGTCGGACGCCGCGAAGAAAACGGAGTCCCGCTGAGACGTCATGCGTCGGGCCAGCGCGTCGGGCCGTAGCGGTGGCGGCCCGGCCCGACGTGGGCCCGCTTTGCGGTATCGTATTGCGCATGAACGAGCGAAGCCTCATGTTTCGGGCCCCCGGATCCCGTCGATGACCGCGCGACTCGCGGAAGTTCGGCGCATGATCGAACGGCTGGTGGCGTTCGACACGGTCTCGCGCAACTCCAACCTCGAACTGATCGATTTCATCGGGCACTGGCTGGCGCAGCACGGCGTCGATTACCACCTCGTCGCGAGCGACGACGGCGAAAAGGCCAATCTGCTCGCGACCGTGGGTCCCGCCGTGGCTGGCGGCGTGGTGCTGTCCGGGCATACGGACGTGGTGCCGGTGGACGGACAGCGCTGGACCAGTGACCCTTTCCGCGTGGTGGAACGCAACGGGCGCCTGTATGGGCGCGGCACCTGCGACATGAAAAGCTTTCTCGCGATCGCGCTGGCGCTGGTGCCCGAAATGCGGGGCCTGAAGCGGCCCATCCACCTTGCGTTCAGCTATGACGAGGAGATTGGCTGTCGGGGCGCGCCGCGGCTGATCGACGCGATGCTGGCGAAGCTCCCGCCGCCGGCAGCGGTCATCGTCGGCGAACCCACCGGTATGCGGGTGGTCAGCGCCCACAAGGGAATCGCGGTGCTGCGCACGGTCGTCACCGGGCACGAGGCACACTCCAGCCAGACGCACCGTGGCGTGAGCGCGGTGACGACCGCGGCGCGCCTGATCGCGCACCTCGATGATCTGGCGCGGCACCGGGCCGTTGCCGGCCCG
>SKQM01000207.1 GCA_007119005.1 Thioalkalivibrio sp. | reverse complement strand
GTTCGCCTACCTGTGGATCGGATTCAGCCTGAACCCCGTCTCGATTGCGGCGATGATCCTCGCCATCGGCCTGGTGGCCGACGACACGGTGATCATTCTGGAAAACATCGGCCGCCACTTTCGCGAGGCCGGGGAGCGGACCCGGGAACTCGTGGTGCGGGCGGTGGACGAGGTCGGCAATCCGACCATCCTCGCGGTCTTCCTGATCGTGGCCACGTTGCTGCCGACGGCCTTCATCACCGGTGAAATGGGTCAGTACACCCGGGCAATCCCGGTCGGAGCGTCGCTGGCCATCCTGTTTTCGCTGACCGTTGCACTCACCGTGACACCCTTCGTCGCCTATCGTCTGCTGCGGGCGCCCCGGGACCGGGCCCGCGAGGAAAGGAAAGGCGACGACCCCGACGGTGCACAAGCAGGCGAAGGGATCCCGTCTGACCAGCTGGCGGCGATGTACCGCCTCGTGCTGACCCCGTTTTTCCGGCACGCCCCGCTGCGCTGGGCCCTGTACCTGGGGATGACGCTGCTGCTGATCGGCAGCGTGGCAATGGTTGCATTCCGCGCGGTACAGCTGACCCTGGTGCCGTTCCTGGACCGCGAGGTCTTCGTGGTCGAGATCGAGCTGCCGCCGGGGAGCCCGCTGGAGCGCACGCTGGAAGCCGCTGCGACCGTGGGACGTGCATTGCACCCCGAGCCCGAGGTGCGCGCCTACACGGTCTTCGCGGGACAGGAGGGACCCCTGCTGATGCCACCCCCGGGGCCACCCGACATCGTCACCGCGGGATCGCACCGGGCCAGCCTTTACGTGCAGCTCACGCACAAGGATGAGCGCACGCGCCTGAGTTTCGAACTCGGCCGCGAACTGTTCCATCGGCTGCCCGATCTGCTGGCACCCTTTGACGGCCGTGCGTGGATTCGGCACATCCCCTCCGGCCCCTCCAGCGATAACGCCATACAGGCCGAGATCTTCGGCGCGGACCACGGGGAACGGCAACGGCTCGCGGACACGCTCGAGACGCTGCTCGAGCGTCATCACGCGGCCGGCGCAGTCGAGCGTTTCCCGAAACCTGCCGGCACCGAACTGCAGCTGACCGTGGACCAGACCCGGGCATCGGCACAGGGAGTATTGGCGGCCCGGGCCGCGGCAGCGGTGCAGATGGGCCTGAGCGGCCGCACCGCGACCGACCTGGATCTTCCGGGCGAGCGACAGCCGGTGCCCGTGGTGGTCAGGCTTGCCGAGAGCGAACGCCTGTGGCGGGAAAACCTCGCGGGCCTCTACATCCGTAACGAACAGGGCCTCGCGGTCGCGCTGCGCGACGTGATGGACCTGCGCGAGGCCGAATCGGAACCGCATCGCCACCGCAAAAACCAACTGCCGGTCGCCTATGTCGCCGCGGAGGTCGACCGTGACCGCAGCCAGCCCGTATCGGTGCAGCGTGACATTGGCGGTGCACTGGATGGCGCCGACACGTCCGTGCCGGAGATCCGGTGGCTGCGCCCCCCGAACGACGATGGCGGACTCACCCTCTTCTGGGGTGGCGAGTGGCAGATCACCCAGCAGGTCTACCGGGACCTCGCGTGGGCGGGGCTGGCGGTGATCCTGGTGATCTACACCCTGCTCTCCGCATGGTTCAACTCCTATGTGATCCCGCTGGTGATCATGGCGCCGATCCCGCTGGTCTTCATCGGCGTGATTCCGGCGCACTGGCTGATGGGTCTGGACATCGCCGGTCTGGGCGTGCTCGGCGTGATCGCGCTGGCCGGCATCGTGGTGCGCAACGCCGTGCTGCTCGTGGACTTCACGCAGAAACGCCTCGAGGGCGGGATGGAAATATGCGATGCACTGGTGAGCGCCGGCTCCCTGCGCACCCGGCCCATCCTGCTCACCGCAGGCACGGTGGCCTTCGGCAGCGGCGCGCTGATCTTCGAACCGGCGCTGCAACCCCTGGGCCTCACCCTGATCAGCGGAGTCGTGGTCGCGACGCTGCTCACCCTCATCCTGATACCCGTTCTGTATTACTCGGCCATCGGGCCGAAGCGGGGCTGAGTCTCCACCGCGACCTGCCACCGACCCGCGTCAGTGCGAAGGCCCCGGGATCTCGTCGACCGCTACCTCCATCCGGGTCGGAAGCACCGGCGGACCAAACTGCGTGAACACCGGCACGTCGGCCGCATCCCGGCCATGACCCAGACAGACCCGCCCGCCGTTCAGCGTGGCCCGCGTCGGATCGAAGACGTACCAACGGCCACCCACGAAAGCCTCGAACCAGGCATGCAGGTCCATCGGTTCGAGACGATGAAGGTAACCGACGGTCATGCGCGCCGGGATGCTGAGCCCGCGGCACAGGGCGATTCCCACATGAGCAAAGTCCCGGCACACGCCGTGCCCCCTTTGCACCACCTCCGCCGCGGAAACCGGGGCCGGGTTGGAGTCGGTGCGGTATTCCAGCTTCCGGTGGATCCACTCCGCGATCGCCTGCACTTGCTCATACCCAGGCCGGCACCGACCGGAGATCTGGGCGGCCAGTCCGCCGAGCCGGTCCGATTCGCAATAACGGCTCGGCGCAAGGTAGGTCAGGTTCTCGGCCGGAAGATCCTGCACTTCGACGAACGAAGCCCCCGGCCGGCGCTCGATACCCGGGGCGACATGGACATCGGAGGAGACCTCCAGGTGAAACTGCCCCGGTGGCGCCATCAGGCGCTGGCACCGGTTGCCATACATGTCGGTGTACTCGTCGATCGGCAGCGG
>SKQM01000168.1 GCA_007119005.1 Thioalkalivibrio sp. | reverse complement strand
CTGCAGGGCCATTCGCGCAGCGTGGAGCGCGCCTGCGGCATCAGCGCCGCCCAGCTCTGGGCGTTGTGGGAACTGCAGCGCTCGCCCGGACTGAACGTCAGCGACCTGTCGCGGCAGCTGTCGGTGCACCCCTCGACCGCCTCCAACCTGCTGGACAAGCTGGAACAGGGGGGCCTGATCGAACGGCGGCGCCGCGAACGCGACCAGCGGATCGTCCGCCTGTACCTGACCGCAGCCGGACAGGATCTCCTTGCCCGGGCACCCACGGCGCCGCAGGGCGAACTGAACCGCGCGCTGCAGAACATGGAACGGCAGCAGCTGCTGGCACTCGAACAGGCCCTTGAGGCACTGATCGGCCGCATGGCCTCGGTCGAACCGAAGGCGGGGCTCCAGCCTTACGAGGGCGCCCCGTGACGGCGCGCAGGCAGCCGGCCCTGAGAAGGAGGATGGCATGACGGAAGCAGCAGAGAAGGCGCAGACCATTGCGGCCGCCGCCCACGACGGACTGCGGGTGAACATGGCGCGGCTGCGCCAGGACATCCTCGATCTCGGGCAGGTCGGACGCGATGCCGTGCTCGGCCTGAACCGGCGCGCGTTCAGCGACGGCGACCGGCAGGGCCGCGACTGGTTCCGGCAGCGCCTGGCTACCGCCGGGCTGGAATTGTTTCAGGACGGCGCGGCCAACCTGCACGGCCGGCTGGGCTACGACGGCGAGCGCCCAGCGGTGGTGATGGGTTCGCACCTCGACACCGTGCCCGGTGGCGGCCCGCTGGACGGAGCGCTGGGCGTACTGGTGGGGCTCGAGGTGCTGCGCCGGGTGAAGGAGGAAAACATTTCCCTGCGCTATCCGCTGGAGGTGATCGACTTCAGCGACGAGGAAGGGCGTTTCGGCGGCATGTTCGGCTCGCAGGCGATGGCCGGCCAGCTGACCCCCGAACGGATCCAGAATGCGCGCGATCTGGAGGGCATCACCCTAATCGACGCGATGGCGGCCTGGGGCCTGGACGCCAACGAGGCACTGGCGGCCCGCCGCGATCCCTCGACCATCCACGCGTTCCTGGAACTGCACATCGAGCAGGGTCCCGTACTGGATCGCAGGCGCATCCCCATTGGCGTCGTCGAGGCGATCACCGGCCTGTTCAAGTGGGAGGTGAGGCTGAAGGGCCAGCCGAACCACGCCGGCACCACGCCGATGGACATGCGTATCGACGCCTTCCAGGGGCTCGCCGAGTTCGGCGGGGAGATCAACCGGATCCTCGAGGAACACGGCGGCCCGAACAGCCGCGCGACCATTGGGCGCGTCGAGCTCTGGCCCGGTGCACCGAATACTATTCCGGGGCAGGCCACGTTCTCCGTCGAGGTCCGCGATACCGACGAACGGGTCCTGAAGGCCCTGTCCGACGCCGCCCGGCGCACGCTGTCGAGCATCGCGCGGCGGCGCGACCTGATGTTCGAGTTCGACGTGCTGTCCGAGATCCGGCCGACAAAGTGCGATCCGGGCCTGCTGGACCTGCTCGCGAACGAGGCCGAAACCATGGGCCTCGAGTACCTGCGCCTGCCCAGCGGCGCCGCCCACGACACCCAGAGCATGAGCGCGGTCGCGCGCACCGGGATGATCTTTGTGCCCAGCATCGAGGGCCGCAGCCACTCCTCCGGCGAGTGGACCAACTGGGAAGACATCGAGGCCGGCGCCAACCTGATGCTGCGCAGCGTGCTGGCGCTGGCCGCCAACCCCTGAGAGGGATCCACCGCATGAACGACAAGGTCACACCGATCACCGATTTCGATGCGCTGGATCCGCTGCGCGAACAGTATCAGGGCACCCTGATCTCCACCCGCCTGCTGCGCCAGGAACTGGCCCGGCACCACGTCGCGCTGCTGTGCATCGATCTGCAGTACCTCGACGCGGCGCGCGGCCACGGCGTGTTCGCCGACGCCGCGGCATCGGGCGTGCCGCTGAAGGCCCAGGAGTACTACTTCAAACAGCTCGAGTCCGTGGTGCTGCCGAATGTGCGCCGGTTGCAGGACGCCTTCCGCGGCCACGGCCTGGAGGTGATCCACTCCCGCATCCAGTCGATGACCCGCGACGGTCGCGACCGCAGCCCGGGGCACAAGCGCCTGAATCTGCACGCCCCGCCCGGCTCCAAGGAGGCGGAATTCGTCGAAGCGGTGGCCCCGGTCGGGGACGAAATCGTGCTCAACAAGACCGCCAGCGGCGTCTTCAACTCGACCAACCTGCACTACCTGCTGCGCAACCTCGACATCACCTCGCTGTTCATCGTCGGGGTGTACTCGAACGAGTGCGTGTCGACCGCAGTACGGGATGCCTGCGACCTCGGCTTCTACGTGACGCTGATCGAGGACGGCTGCGCGACGGTGACCCCCGAACTGCAGGACGCGACGATCGCAACCATCCGTGACCGCTACGCCCGCGTGATGAGCACCGACGAGGCGATCAGGGAGATCACCCGCGTCCGGGAGGCGTCATGACCGTCGCCGGGGACGCGCCCAATCTGCCCCAGGGCATCGCCCGAGCGCAGCTTCTGCCGGGCGCCCTGTTCATTCTAGACTGGAAGAGAGGATGCTTGTGGTGACACCCCAGGAGAAGCTCCTGCAGCGCCAGCTGCAACCGAAGGACGGCACCGCCGGCATCGAGCGGCCGAAGGCCCTGCTCGATGCGCTGCCGGAGGACCCGGAACCGCTGCTCGCACTGGCCTCGCGGCACATGGTCTCGAGCCGGCAGTTCGACCG
>SKQM01000215.1 GCA_007119005.1 Thioalkalivibrio sp. | reverse complement strand
TGAGCGCGGAACAGCTTCAGCTTGTCTGCGCCACCAGCACCCCCGTTTCTCCAGTGGAGAAGGTCGCGGTCGACCAGACCTGGCGCGGCCAACCCATCACCGGCAGCCCGATCGGCCGTGGCTCAAGGGTCACCGGCGATGAACCGGGAGGCTGTGCGCCCATCAGTGGAACGCCTTACATCGGCCGCAGCCAATACGGCACTTTCTGCCCGGCACCGACGCTGTCGGCACAGGAGGCTCTTCTTCCGTCCGACGCCCTGATCCCCGCCCAGGCGGTCACCGGCAATCGTCCCGGGGGCGGAGGCTCCGTAATGACGGGTGACGAGCGCGGCGCCTGCGAGGTTGTCAGCGGTACCCCGTACGTCGGGGTGGACAATACGGCGCCCCACTGTGCGACGAGTGGGCGCTTTCTTCAGCGCGCAAGCACCTGGGACGAGCCAGTGCGGCCGCCGGCACCTGCCGATTTCAGCATCCTCTCCCCGGCACGGGTCGCCCATGAGCGTCGGTTCGATCAGGTCACCGGTACCGGCTACAACAGCGAGCGCATCACCGGCCCGGTGAACAAGGCGAACGGTCTGATCACCGGCACACCGGAGTTCCGGCATCGTGATGCCGGCACGTTGCAGCAGGAACAGGAGGAGGTGATAGCAGCCGCCCGCCGGTTGACGGGTGAAGGCAGCCAGGCCGGCGTGCCGATTACCGGCGACGCCTGGGACGCGGCCAGCCGTGTCACCGGCACCGAGGGGACATCCAGCCTCGCACGCAACATGTCCCAGCGGGGCCAGCCACGAGGGGAAGCTGCCAGCGCGCGTCGTTTCCGAGACGTCGAGCAACCGGAGGTGCGGCAGAGCCGCATCACGGGCTCTTCAGGCAACACCGGCCAGGGTGCGGTGGTGACGCTCTCCGGCGGCGCCCGCGGTTGAGGCCTTACCGGTGAACACGCGCAAACGACTGGCTGCGATGCGGAGGGCCGGGGCACTGCCCGAACAGGCTGCGCCCCCGCCGCCGAACCCTGCGTGCGTGGTCGTTCCGGACCAGCCCTGCGACCACGCGTTGGTCGACAGTAAACTGAATCGGCTCCTGTACGCCTACGAACAGGGCGTGCGCAGCCGCTTCATCGCGATCATCGACACGCTGAAGACGCTGTCGGATTGCCAGCACACGCTGAACTTCGCTGAAGAGGCACAGAGGATCGCCCGCGAACAGCTCGGGTACGAGCTGCCGGGGGAGATGCTCGAGGACTCCTGGATCGCCGGCCTGGACCTGCGTTCGCTGCACGCCTGGTGCACCTTCCAGGCCGTGAGGTCCTCGGTCGAACGCGCGCAGATCGATCAGAAACCGCTTTGCGAGCGTTCCCTGCTCGACGGCGGTTTCATCCAGTCGTGCGGCTATCACACCGTCGACATCAGCCCTTGCGCCGATGGCCGCCTGCAGGGCCTCGTGCCTTTCATTTTCCGGCTCGCGCCGAATGACGCCGTGTTCGTAAAGGCCTACGCAGGCGCGATGTTCGACATCGACGACGACATCCGTGACTGGACGCAGCGCGAACTGTACCGACTGACGGGCGGTATTCCGGGCGGAGAGAATGCCAATTACCTGAAGATCGCTGTTTATCATTACAGCACGTCCAATCCCTCGCACGAGGGCTGTGCTGCACACGGCAGCCAGGACCGGGTCGCGGTGGAAAGCGCCCTTGCCCGGCTCAATGAGCTGCGGGTGGCGATCGACAACACCTTCGGGATCGGTGCCGCGCCCGATATTCTGCTGATCGGGGTCGACACCGACATCGACGCGATTCGGATTCACCTGGCCGACGCAAACGGCGAAATCAACCCGCATCGCTACGTCGAGAGCTTCCAGATCTACCACGACACGATCGGCATGAACACGGGCGAGGCGCGCGACCACATCGAGCACGCGATCACGCAAGCCGAACACGCCGAGGGTTGGGCGCGGGGCGCCGGCGGAACGACACCCGGGATCCGGCAGCTGATTGCGCACCTGATCGAGGCCAATCTCTCGCAGATCGAGTACGTAATCCAGCATCACGGCGGACGCTATCAGGTGATCGGCCACAACGAGCGGTTCATCTGCGTCGGCGAGGCGATGAGCGAGCTTCAGCTGCGCAACAAGTTCTATTTCGCCCATCTCGACACGGTCGAAGAGGGTGCGAACGACATGGACGTGGGAATCCGGATCTTCACCGGACTCAACTTGCGGCACGGGCTCGGTGTGCCTGTTCTGGTCCACTTCCACTACTCGTCGCGCGTACCCGGCGCGCGGGACCGGGCGATCGCACGCTGCAAGCGCGTGAAGGCTGCGGTGCAGGCCCGCTACCCCACGCTGCACGAGAATCACCAGCTGTTCTGCCAGATGGCGGTCAGCGACATCCACGGCAGCGAGCGCTGCACCTTCGTGGAAGAAGAAACTGAAATCGTTGGACACTAGATGAACGAATCCGGTGAGATTGCGCGATGAAAATCATGCGGGTTGAAAAGACCCTGGTTTCCACCAACCGCATCGACAGCATGGGCCACCGTCCGCTGCTGGTGGTGCAGGAAAAGATCGGCGGCACGCGCAGCGTCGCGATCGATGCCGTCGGCTGCATTCCTGGGGACTGGGTGATCTGTGTCGGCTCATCCGCGGCCCGCGACGCCGCGGGCAGCAAGGAGTTTCCGTCCGACCTGACCATCGTCGGCATCATCGACCATTGGCAGGGAGACGGCGACTGATGGAAATCATGCGCGTCGAGGACGACCTGGT
>SKQM01000159.1 GCA_007119005.1 Thioalkalivibrio sp. | reverse complement strand
GCGCGTCCAGTCCTCGGAATCGCGCGGCGTGGGCGCTCCGTCGGGACCAGGCATACCCTGCAGCAGCAGGCCCGCCACGCTGTCCGGACCGGCCGCCAGCCAGACCCGCGTCGGCAACTGCTCGGAGCGCTCGAAGTAGCCGTCCAGTGCGGCCGCAAGCGACGCACCCTCCAGCGCCACCACACCCTGATAACGCTCGCGTCCCGCGCCCGGGTCGAGTGTGATCACCAACCGCGCATCGGCACCGAAGATTTCCGTGAGATCGCCCTCGGGAACCTCGCCGCGGTAGCGTGCCAGGCCGCGCAGCGCGTGGCTGCCGGTCGCCTGCACCACCAGCATGTGCAGTGGGCCGGGCCCGGTGACCTGCAGGATCAGCGAGCCGTCGAATTTCAGCGTCGCCGCGATCAGCGCGACGGCCGCGTAGGCCTCGCCCAATTGCCGGTGCACGGCCGGCGGATAACGGTGACGCTGCAGCAGCGCCTGCCAGGCGGCATCGAGATGCACCCACTCACCGCGCACCGGCGTGCGCTCGAGCAGGAAACGGTGCAGCGTGTCGGACTCCGTCATCATGCCTCCTGGGACCGCTGTCCCCGCGCGGGTGTTCAGTCCCCCTGCAGCCGGGCACGCAGCCGCTCGTTGACCTGGGCCGGATTGGCCTTGCCCTGGGTCTTCTTCATCACCTGCCCGACGAAAAAACCGAACAGCTTGTCCTTGCCGGAGCGGTATTGTTCGAGCTGCGACGGATTCGCCGCAATCACCTCGTCGATGATCCGGTCGATCGCGCCGGTGTCAGTGATCTGCTTCAGGCCGCGCGCGGCGATGATTCTGTCGGCGTCGCCCTCCCCCGCCCACATCGCGTCAAAGACCTCCTTGGCGATCTTGCCGGAGATGGTCTCGTCCTCGATCCGGGCCAGCAGTTGCGCCAGTGCCTCGGGCGCGACCGGGCTCTGGCCCACCTCCAGCTCGGACCGGTTGAGCGCTGCCGTGAAGTCGCCCATCAGCCAGTTGGCTGCGAGCTTCGGCGCAGCGGACCCGGCCACCACCGCCTCGTAGAAATCCGCAAGCTCCCGGGTCGCGGTCAGCGTGCCGGCATCGTACGCGGACAGTGCATAGTCGCGGATGAAGCGCTCACGCTTGGCATCCGGCAGTTCCGGCATCCCGGCGCGCACCGCCTCGATGTCCTGCGCGTGGATTGCCACCGGGAGCAGGTCGGGGTCCGGGAAGTAGCGGTAGTCGTTCGCCTCTTCCTTCGAGCGCATCGATCGGGTCTCGTCCCGGTCCGGGTCGTACAGGCGCGTCTCCTGCACCACGGTGCCGCCCGACTCGATCAGGTCGATCTGGCGTTCCACCTCGAAGTTGATCGCGCGCTCGACGAAGCGGAAGGAGTTCAGGTTCTTGATCTCGGCGCGGGTCCCGAAGGCCTGCCGGCCCATCGGCCTCACCGAGACGTTCGCGTCACAGCGGAAGCTGCCCTCCTGCATGTTGCCGTCGCAGATGCCGAGGTAACGCACCAGCGCGTGCAGCTTCTTCATGTAGGCCACCGCCTCCTTCGCCGAACGCAGGTCCGGTTCCGAGACGATCTCCACCAGCGGTGTTCCGGCGCGGTTCAGATCGATGCCCGTCATCGCGCCGAAACCCTCGTGCACACTCTTGCCGGCATCTTCCTCGAGATGCGCCCGCGTAATGCCGATGCGCTTGCGGCTGCCGTCGTCGAGGTCGATGTCGAGATGCCCACGCGCCACGACCGGGAGTTCGTACTGCGAGATCTGGTAGCCCTTCGGGAGGTCCGGGTAGAAATAGTTCTTGCGCGCGAAGACGGATCGCGGCGCGATCTCGGCATCGATCGCCAGGCCCAGCATCACGGCCTTGCGCACCACCGCCTCGTTCAGCACCGGGAGCACACCGGGCAGACCCAGGTCCACCGCACAGGCCTGCCGGTTCGGCTCCGCGCCGTAGGCGGTCGCGGCCCCGGAGAAGATCTTCGACACGGTATTGAGCTGGGCGTGGATCTCGAGCCCGATCACGGTTTCCCATTCCATTCTTCGTCTGCCCCCTACGCGAAGGCCGCCGGCATGCGCTGATGCCAGCCGGTTTCCTGCTGGAACTGGTGTGCAACGTTCAGCAGACGCGCCTCGTCGAAGTAATTCCCGATCAGCTGCAGGCCGACCGGCAGGTTGCCGATGCTGCCCGCCGGCATCGACAGACCGGGGAGACCCGCGAGATTCACCGCGATGGTGTAGATGTCGGAGAGATACATGCTGACGGGGTCCGCACTCTTCTCGCCCAGCCGGAACGGGAGCTCCGGACTGGTCGGACCGGCGATCACGTCCACCTGTTCGAAGGCGCGCCGGAAATCGTCCGCGATCAGCCGCCGGACCTTCTGGGCCTTCAGGTAGTAGGCGTCGTAGTAGCCGGCGGAGAGCACGTAGGTCCCGATCATGATGCGCCGCTTGACCTCGGCGCCGAAGCCCTCGGCACGCGAGCGCGTGTACAGGTCCATCAGATCGCGCGGATCGGCGCAGCGGTGCCCGTAGCGCACGCCGTCGTAACGGGCGAGGTTGGACGAACACTCGGCGGGAGCCACCACGTAGTAGGCCGGAACCGAAAGGCCGCTGTTCGGCAGGCTGATCTCCACCGGCTGCGCACCGCGCTCGCGCAGCACCGCCAGTGCATCCTGCACCACCCTGCGCATGTCCGCGTCCAGGCCCTCGCCGAAAAACTCCCGGGGCAGCCCGACGCGCAGACCCTTCAGGCCGCGCGCGAG
>SKQM01000136.1 GCA_007119005.1 Thioalkalivibrio sp. | reverse complement strand
GGTCGTTTCGGCCGAGGGCGGAATGGACATCGAGACCCTGGCACGGGAGCGTCCACAGGCGGTGGTGACACTGCCGATCCACCCGGCCACCGGCGTCATGCCCTTTCACGGCCGCAGGGTCGCCCAGGTCCTCGGCCTGCAGGGCGAGCCGGCGCGCGCAGCCGCCCGGCTCGTGAACGATACCTATCGCCTGTTCCGGTCGGCCGACGCGCAGTTGCTGGAGATCAACCCGCTGGTGCTGACGGCGGACCAGCAGCTGCTGGCACTCGACGCCAAGCTGACGATCGACGACTCGGCGGCGTACCGTCAGCGCGAGATCTTCGGGTTGCGCGATGCCCGGCAGCGCCACGAGGCGGAGGAACGTGCGCACGAGCACGACCTCAACTACATCCGCCTCGACGGCAACATCGGCTGCATGGTGAACGGGGCCGGGCTGGCGATGGCGACGATGGACCTGATCCAGCATCACGGTGGCCAGCCCGCCAATTTTCTCGACGTCGGCGGTGGCACCACGGTGGAGCGCGTGGCCGCGGCATTCAAGCTGATCCTGTCCGACGCCTCGGTGCGCGCCGTGCTGGTCAACATCTTTGGCGGCATCGTGCGCTGCGACCTGATCGCCGAGGGCATCATCGCCGCGATCCGCGAGGTGCAGGTTCAGGTGCCGGTGGTGGTGAGGCTCGAAGGCACCAACGCGGAGGCGGGCCGCGAGGCCCTCGCGCAGAGCGGACTGGACATCCTCGCCGCCGCCGACCTGGACGAGGCGGCGCGTGCCGCCGTGGGGGCCGCGGCATGAGCATTCTCGTTGATCGCGACACCCGGGTGATCTGCCAGGGTTTCACCGGGAAGCAGGGGACCTTCCACTCCGAACAGGCGATCGCCTACGGAACGAATATGGTCGGGGGCGTGACTCCGGGCAAGGGCGGGCAGCGGCATCTGGACCTCCCGGTCTTCGACACCGTGGCCGAGGCCGTGCAGCAGGCCGGCGCCCAGGCGACGATGATTTACGTACCGGCCGCCTTCGCGGCGGACGCGATCTGCGAGGCCGCCGACGCGGGCATCGAGCTCGTGGTCTGCATCACCGAGGGCATCCCGGTCCAGGACATGATCCGCGTGAAGCAGTACCTGGGACACACCGCGGCGCGCCTGATCGGGCCGAACTGCCCGGGGATCATCACGCCCGAAGCCTGCAAGATCGGCATCATGCCCGGCTACATCCACCGGCGGGGCCGGGTCGGCATCGTGTCGCGTTCCGGGACCCTGACCTACGAGGCGGTGAAGCAGACCAGTGACCGCGGTCTGGGTCAGAGCACCTGCATCGGGATCGGCGGAGACCCGATCCAGGGGATGGACTTCGTCGACTGCCTCCGGCTGTTCGCCGAGGATCCGGAGACCGAGGGCGTGCTGCTGGTCGGCGAGATCGGCGGCGACGCGGAGGAACGCGCCGCGGCCTTCATCATGGAGTCCTTCGACAAGCCCGTTGCGGCTTACATTGCCGGGGCCACCGCGCCGCCGGGGCGCCGGATGGGTCACGCGGGCGCGATCATCGCCGGCGGGCAGGGTACCGCCCAGCAGAAGATCGAGGCGCTGCGCGACGCGGGGGCGGAAATCGCCGCCAGCCCGGCCGAACTCGGTGCCGCGATCGCCCGGGCGCTGGGCTGACGCCCCCGAGCGGAAGCGTCCTGGAAAAATGACCCTCCAATCCCGTCTGTGCATGGCCCTGGTGCAGATGAATCCCGTGGTGGGGGCTCTCGACCGGAATGCCGCGATGGTGCTGGAGGCGATGGACCGCGCGCATGCCCTCGGTGCGCAGGCTGTCGTGTTTCCCGAGCTGGCGATCACTGGCTACCCGCCCGAGGACCTGCTGCTGCGCCCCCGGTTCCTGCAGGATACCGCCGCGCAGATCGACCGCATCGCGAAACGTGTCCGGGGAATCGACGTCGTGCTCGGTGCGCCGGTGGCCACCGGCACGGGCGTGATCAACGCCGCGCTGCTGCTTCGGGATGGCCGGGTGCACGCGCAATACGCGAAGCACAAACTGCCCAACTACAGCGTCTTCGACGAGCGCCGCTACTTCGAGCACGGCACCGAGGCCTGCGTGCCGGAGATCGCCGGGCTGCGGGTCGGGCTGACGGTCTGCGAGGACATCTGGCGTCCCGAACCGGCGGCCCATGCGGCCGCGGCGGGAGCCGAGCTCATCCTGAACCTGAACGCGTCGCCGTACCACCGGGGCAAAGCCTCGGAGCGGGAGGCCATCGTGTGCGCCCGGGTGCACGAGACGGGATGCCCGGTGCTCTACGTGAACATGGTCGGCGGGCAGGACGAACTGGTTTTCGACGGCCGTTCCTTCATGGTTTCCGCGGACGGAACGGTCCAGCCGCTGCTGCCGGCCTGGATCGGCGGCGTTGCGGTGATCGAAATCGGGCGGACCGTGGACGGTGTGCTGCGCCTGCATGAACGGGTAGCCGAACTCGAGCACCCGCGCCCGGACTCGCTGCTCTGGGGGGATGACGAGGAGGGCGCCGCCGCCGAGCCGGCGGTGATCGATCCCGAGGCCCTCGACATGTACCGCGCGATCATGGTCGGAATCCGTGACTACGTCCGCAAGAATGGCTTCTCCGGGGTCCTGCTAGGGCTGTCCGGGGGGATCGACTCCTGTCTGACCGCGGCTCTGGCCGTGGATGCGCTGGGCCCCGACGCCGTCGAGGCGGTGATGATGCCCTACCGCTACACCGCGTCGATGAGCGTCGAGGACGCCCGTCAGGCCGCGGCCTG
>SKQM01000219.1 GCA_007119005.1 Thioalkalivibrio sp. | reverse complement strand
GCTTCGGGCGTGGCCGGGCCATTGCCCAGCGCGACCGCGATGTTGCGCAGCCAGCGCTCGTGGCCGATGCGGCGGATCGCCATGCCTTCGGTGCGTTGCAGGAAGGTGGACTCGTCCCAGCCGAACAGCTCGATCAGGGAGGCCGCGTCCAGCCCGTGCCGGACCGCGAAGTCCGGTTCCACGCTGACGCGGGCAAACCGGTTCCAAGGACAGACGAGTTGGCAGTCGTCGCAGCCGTAGATCCGGTTGCCCAGCAGCGGGCGGAGGTCTTCGGGGATCGAGTCCGGGTGTTCGATGGTGAGGTAGGAGATGCAGCGTCGGGCGTCGAGATCCCAGGGGCCGCGGAAGGCCTGTGTCGGGCAGATGTCCAGGCAGGCGGTGCAGCTGCCGCAGTGACCGTCGCCCGCCGTGTCCACCGGCAGCGGCAGGTCGGTGAACAGTTCGCCGAGGAAGAACCACGACCCGGCCTCGCGGGCAAGCAGGTTGGTGTGCTTGCCGATCCAGCCGAGGCCGGCCTGTTCGGCCAGCGCCTTCTCCAGCACCGGGGCGCTGTCGGTGAAGGCCCGGTAGCCGAACGGGCCGATCTCCTGCGCGATCCGGTCGGCCAGTTGCTGGATGCGACGGCGCAACAGCTTGTGATAGTCCCGGCCCAGCGCATAGCGCGACACGAAGGCGAGGGCGGGGTCGGCCAGCACGGCCTCGGGGTCGGCAGCGGCCGGCGGCAAGTAATCCATGCGCAGGCTGACCACGCGCAGTGTACCGGGTACGAGGGCGCCGGGATCCCTGCGCAGATGGGCGTGGCGGGCCATCCAGTCCATCTCGCCGTGGGAGCCGCGCTGCAGCCAGCGGTCGAGATGGTCGGCGTGCACGCCGACCGTCGCCGGGCTGATGCCGACCGCCTGGAAACCGAGTTCACGCCCCCAGCAGCGGATCCGGTCGGCGAGCTCGCGGCATTGGCTTTGCGACAGGGATTGCGGCACGATCTTTCGAAACGCTCCCGAAGTGCTGTTCACGATGGATGATGACCCGATGACCGTGCCGATTGCCAACCGCCTCTACGGAGAGAGCGGAATGCGCGAACTGGACCGCCGGGCGATGGCCCTGCCGGGAATGGGAGGCGGCGCGCTGATGGAGCGTGCCGGGCAGGCGCTCCTCGACGCGCTCGCCGATGTCCACCCCGGGGCAGGCCGCGTCGGTGTGCTCTGCGGCCCTGGCAACAATGGCGGCGATGGCTTCGTGCTGGCACGGCTGGCCGCGGCGGCGGGGCGGGAGGTGGTCGTCCACGCCGGCGCGCCGGGTGAGGCCGGGGATTCCGATGGAGAACGGGCGCGGCAGGCGTGGCGGCGCAGCGGTGGAGCGATCCAGCCGTTGCAGGCCTTCGGACCGGAACAGGCCGAGGTCTGGGTCGACTGCCTGTTCGGAATCGGGCTGCGGCGGCCATTGGAGGGCATTTACGCCGAGATGATCGACGCGCTGAACCGCTCCGATAAGCCCGTGCTCGCCGCGGACGTGCCATCGGGGATCGACATCGACACCGGCTCCGTTCGAGGCGTCGCGGTGCGGGCCGCGCGGACCGTGACCATGATCGCGGACAAGCTGGGACTGCACACCGGCACGGCGGTGGACCACGCTGGCCAGGTGCAGGTGGCAAGCCTGGGGCTTCCGCCCGATATCCATGCCGATGTTCCCTGGCTCGCCGTCCGGGACAGCGGCTGCGGGCTTCCAGGCCGGTTGCCGCTGCGCCCGCCCGGGGCCCACAAGGGGGATTGCGGCCACCTGCTGGTGGTCGGCGGTGCCCCGGGTTATTCCGGCGCGGCGCGGCTGGCCGCGGTGGCCGGACTGCGCGCGGGTGCCGGCCGGGTGACGCTGGTCACCCATCCCGAGCACGCGGCCTTCGCGAACCTGGAGCGCCCGGAACTGATGGTGCGTGCGGTGTCCTCCGCGCGCGAATTGCAGCCGCTGCTCTCGGGCGCCGATGCGGTGGCGGTGGGGCCGGGACTGGCGCAGGACGCCTGGGGCAGGGCGCTATGGCAGACGGTGGCAGACTGGCCCGGACCGCTGGTGGCCGATGCGGACGCGCTGAATCTCCTCGCGCTCGCACCACGTCGTCGGACCGACTGGGTGCTGACCCCGCATCCGGGCGAGGCTGGCCGCCTGCTTGGTAGCAGGGCGGCCGCGGTCAACTCGGATCGTCTTGGGTCGTTGCGCGGGCTGGTCGATCGGTTCGGGGGGGTCGTGCTGTTGAAGGGCGCGGGCACGCTGGTTTCCGGTGGAAGCGGGGGGATGCCGGTTTGCGTCACCGGGGGGCATCCGGGCATGGCCACCGCGGGCATGGGCGACGTGCTGACCGGCATCATCGGAGCGTTGCGGGCGCAGGGGCTGGACGCAGGTCCAGCGGCCGTGACCGGGGCGGCCTGGCATGTGGCCGCGGCGAATCTTGCCGCGCGGAGGCTCGAGGGGGAGCGTGGCATGCTCGCCGGAGACGTGATCGAGGCGCTGCCGGCCAGCGCTGCCGGGATTCGCTGATGAACGCCTCGGGGCTGTTCCTCGCCGATGCCCAGGCCACCGAGCGGGCCGGGGCGATGCTCGCGCGTTGCACTGGCCTCGATCGGGTTCGGCAGATTCACCTCGAGGGCGATCTTGGTGCAGGCAAGACGACTCTGGTGCGCGGTTTTCTGCGCGAACTGGGGCACGTCGGAGCGGTCCGCAGCCCGACCTACACCCTGCTGGAGCCCTACGAGTTCGCGAAGCGGACCGTGTTGCACTTCGATCTCTACCGCGT
>SKQM01000141.1 GCA_007119005.1 Thioalkalivibrio sp. | reverse complement strand
GCGGTTCGATCGCGATCGTCAGGCCCCAGCCGAAGCGCGAGCGGAGCCTTTCCTCCAGCCCTTCCACCTCCTTCGGATAGCGGTCGGAGGTCAGGATGATCTGCTGCTGCCCTTCGAGTAACGCGTTGAAAGTGTGAAAAAATTCTTCCTGGGAGCGTTCCTTCCCGGCGAAGAACTGGATGTCGTCGATCAGCAATGCATCCGCGGTGCGGTAGTGCTGCTTGAAATCGTCGATCGCGTTGTGTTGCAACGCCTTGATCATGTCTGCAACGAACCGTTCCGAGTGCAGGTAGATGATCCGTCCGTCGGGGATCCGGTCGAGAATGCGGTGTCCGATCGCGTGCATCAGGTGCGTCTTGCCCAGGCCGACCGACCCGTAGATGAACAGCGGGTTGTAGGCGACACCGGGGTTCGCGGCCACCTGAAGACTCGCCGCCCGCGCGAGCTGGTTCGACTTGCCCTCGACGAAGGTCTCGAAGGTGAAGGCGGGATTCAGATTCGACACGGAAGCCCCCGGCCGGACGCCGCTCTTCGCCGGTGTTGCCCGTGGCGCACGTGCCGGCTCCACAGGCAGACTGACTTCCGATCCGCCGATTCCCAGCGCGACTTTCCAGGGCTGCTGCCCGTGTCCCAGTTCGTCCACCGTGCCCCGGATCGCCGGCAGGAAATGATCGCGCACGTGCTCGAAAACGAACTGGTTCGGCGCCAGCAGGCGCAGGTGGCCGTCCTCTTCCTGGGCGTGCAGCGGCCGCAACCAGGTGTTCAGCTGCTGGTCGGAGAGCTTGCTCTGCAAGCGGTCCAGGCAGGCTGTCCACAGGGTGTTTGCAGGCACGCGCGGCTCCGGTAACGGGAAGCGGGACCCTCAAGTCTACGCGCAACGCGCGGCGTGGTGCCATCGACCGAAGGAAAGAGACCATGTGGTGAGCGGGAGGCCTTCACCGGCTGTCGGCGCGTGGCCCACAATGGCCAGGAACGGCGCTGCGGGATTGACTTTCAGGCCCCCCGCGGGTAGCTTTCAGCGCCCCTTGAAGATTTCAATCCCGGAACCCTCGCCATGAAGCGGACATTCCAGCCCAGCCAACTCCACCGCGCCCGGACGCACGGCTTTCGTGCGCGCATGGCCACCCGTGCCGGCCGCAAGGTCTTGAACGCCCGTCGCGCGAAGGGCCGCAAGCGCCTCTGCCCGTAAGCGTTCGCTCCGGCGAGCCGGCGCGGTCGTCGGTCCGATGACCGCTACGGGGCAGGATCCGGCGCACGGATTCCCGCGTTCCGCCCGGCTGCTCGCAGGCCCGGAGTACCAGCGGGTCTTCGCACGCGCGCGGCGCATTCCGGGCACTTGGGTGATGCTGCTTTATCGGCCCCAGGATCCGGTAACGGACACCGCCCGGCTCGGGCTCGCCATCTCCAAGAAGCACGCCCGCCGGGCGGTGGACCGCAACCGGCTGAAGCGGATTGCCCGCGAGGCGTTCCGGTTACGGAGACAGGCACTGCCGCCGGTCGATATCATCGTGCTTTCCCGCGCGGGGGTCACCGGGGCCGACCGCGCCGAACTCAGAGCCGAACTCGACCGGCTGCTGGAGAAACTGCAATGATGCGAGCGCTGTTCCTCTTTCCGATCCGCGTCTACCAGTACGCGATCTCCCCCTTCATGGCCCCGCATTGCCGGTATCATCCCACCTGTTCGGAATACACCGCCGAGGCCATTACCCGCCACGGCGCGCTGCGCGGCCTGTGGCTGGGTGTGAAACGGATCTCCCGCTGCCATCCCTGGGCCGAGGGCGGTTACGATCCTGTGCCCGAAAGGCACCCGACCCACGATTTCCGGAAGTAGCCTAACCCATGGAAAACCTCCGCCCGATCCTCTGGCTGTCCCTGGTCTTCATCCTGTTCCTGATGTGGCAGGCGTGGAACGCGGACTATGGAACCCGCCCGGCGGTGGACCGCACGCCCGAGATCGAGCTGGACGCTCCTCCCGAGCGCCCCGAGGACGTTCCGGAAGCGCCCGCATTCGAGCCCCAAGCGCTCGATCCCACCGCTCCGCCGGAGATCCTGCCAGAGCCGGTGCAGCAGTGGGTCAGCGTGCGTACCGACCTGCTCGATCTGCAGATCGACACCCGTGGCGGCACCATCACCCAGGCGGATCTGCTGGCGTTCCCGATCGACCCGCGTGAACCGGAGACGCCGGTGCGCCTCTTTGACCAGCGGCTGCGGGGCTATGTCGCGCAGAGCGGCCTGACCCACGACCGGGTGCCCAGTGTGGACGGCGCCGCGCGCGCGCCCTCGCATCATGCGGTGTTCCGCGCCGAGACCGACCGCTTCGACATGGGTGACGCGGACAGCCTGCGGGTGCCGATGACCTGGACCTCCGAGGACGGCACGATCCGCGTGACCAAGACCTACGTGTTCCAGCGCGGCACGCATCTCGTCGAGGTCGAACACCGGATCGAGAACCTCGGGGACACACCGTGGATCGGGCGCCAGTACCGGCAGCTGCGCCACGGGCCGACGCCGCCGCGGGCCGACTTCTTCCTGTACACGTTCACCGGTGCGGCGTGGTTCGACGGCCGCTACAACAAGGAGCGCTTCGAGTCCTTCGAGGGCTCCCCGCTGGAGCAGCGCCTCGATGGTGGCTGGGTTTCGGTGATCGAACACTATTTCATGTCCGCGTGGATTCCCGGCGAGGACGAGATCAACGTGATGTACGCGCGGGCCGTGCCGGGTGTGGCCGGACGCACCGACTACCTGATCGGGCTGCACTCCGCCGAGTCGCTGAACGTGGCGCCGGGCGAATCGGGCGTG